>CAZJHA010000053.1:0-11432 GCA_964545755.1 uncultured Halobacteriales archaeon
TGAACAGTTGCTTGTGATCGTCGGCGATCTCCGTGCCGGTCTCGCTCATCTCGGTGCCATCGAAGGCCATTACCTGCCGGATATTGACTCGGCGGAGCGACAGGCCGGCGTCGTAGACCCGGTGGAGGAACTCCTTGTTTAGCTCGAAGGTCTTCTCGCGCTCGCCCTGTAACCCATGCAGGAGATTGATGCCGGGTAGCAGTTTCGGCAGGCGATTGTCGTCCGGTCGCCAGCCGGCCTCCTCGTTGACGATTTCGATGGCACGAAAGCACTCGTCGGCAGTCACGTTCAGGTCGTTCTGTTCCTGTACGACGGGGTCGGCGCTTTCGAGACCGAAGGCGGCCGTGTCGCCGGGTGTGTTGTGGTCGGCGATAATCCCGAGTCCCTCCCTGGATTGTTCCGGCCATCGGACGATGGTGACAGGATTGATGTTGTCGAGATGGAGGGTTTCGAGGTCCGGCGCGACCTCGCGGATGCCGCCGTAGAGTGCACGCAGCGCGTCGGGATTGGGGGCCTCGCCGTCGCCACCGTAGGCGAGCAGGTCGGCCTGTCGCCCGAGTCGGAAGTGTTGCACGCCGCGGTCGGCCAGCGCATCGACTTCGCTCACGACGGACGGTGGCGTGCGGAAGTCAGGATTGCCATACAGCGGCTCGGTACAGAACGAACACCGGTAGGCACAGCCCCGCGAGGTTTCGAGTTCGCAGATGAGGTACTCGGGATGGTTCGGATGCTGGGAGACGATGAACGCACCCCGTCGTGCCCACCGAGTGACCTCACCGACATCGCGCATCCGGTTGCCGAACCCGTCCAAGCCATTGGCAACGAGGTCGTGGGCGGCGGCCTCGACGTCGCCTTTGGCGACGAACTCGAAGTCGAGGTCCTTGCGCTCGGTCTCCTGCCCGCCGGCGTTCTCCTCGCCGACGCCGAATTTCACCGGGCCGCCCATCAGGCTCGTCCCCTCGGCGACCCACGCGAGTTCGCGGACCTCGTCGGGTTCGGCGGGCGTCCCACCCACATAGTTGCCGGGAACGGTCATTCCTCCCAGATATATCATGAGGTCGGCATCGGCCACGTCGCGCCAGTTTTCCTTGTGCTCGCGCAACTCGTCGATGGTGTGGTAGGTGATGCGCTCTTCGGGGACGCCGGCATCGACGAGCGCACCGGCGGTGAAGCGGGGATAGGTCGAGATATAGGGTGGCACGCCGAAGTGGGCGGGTTCATCGACGTACCCATCGACGAGGGTCACGTCGAGCGTGGCTGGGTCGGTCATGGTCGCTCGTCGGGTCTCGTGACGTAAAAACCCGATTACGCGAAGATGTGACCTTCGGGATGACTCGACTCATCAAAGGCGGGTGGTCCGTCGGGTACGGCACGGAACGTCGCAACCGCGGCAACAATGCTGTCGAGTGCATCGCCGTCGCTATCAGTTACGACGACTTCTCGAATTCCTTCGTCGCCGAGTTTTGCATTACCATCGTTTAGCACCCCATCGAGATTTCGCCCTCGACGTTTTCTACTCGCCTCACTATCATCTTTGTAATTCCTATAGCAAAGTCCAAACTGGTCCAGTGTAGCAGCCGGATAGATTTCAATCAGCCACGGTTGGTCAGATTTTCTTTCCATCATGGGGAGAACTGAAACCTCCGAATCACTCAAGAGCGGATTGAGTAGGTCGTGGATGCCATAGAATGTCTGATACTTAATTCGAACGCCGTACGGACAGAGAGCGGTCGTTTTCACCTCGGTAGCACGCGATTTCTGACCATCGGCCCGCCCGATACACGTTTCACGAAGGTGGTCCGGTCCATCGAAATCATCCGAGAACGTCTCGACGAACTCGTTCCAGTCAGTCACATCAGTCACGGTTTCCGGTAACCCGAACGGGAAATCGAAGCCGAATACGCTCTGGTTTCGGTCGGTGACGAACTCGCGTAGCTCCTCAAGGACAATCTTGCGGTCTCTCGCGTCGAATTCGTCCGCTGCTGACCGGCATTTCTCGATTTCGAGTCGGTCACCGTTGATTTCGCCGCTTGTAATCCAGATGCTCTCTCCTGCGTCTTGCGCCCCGCTGAAATCTATGCCGTGGATGCGACGCGACGATGCATTGGCCATGCGATGGATGGACATGAGGAAGTGAAAAAACCCGTGGGGTTGATAGGCCGCGCGGGACTACGGGAGGTATGCCCGCAACCCTCGAAGTGGTCTGTGAGAACGATGGCTGTGAACTCGATATGTTCGAGATGCACTACACCTACGATATGCCCGACGACGTGGGCGTCGCCGACTTCCAGTGTCCGTACTGCACCGAGACCGAAACGCTTCGGGAGGTCGAACTGTGAGCAGCAACGTCGGCGAGTCGTTGCTGCGGACGGTATTCGATAGTGTCGGTCGCTTTGCGGGCCGTGCCCAAGAGCGCCGCCCGCTACCGACCGACCTGCTCGAAAGCGACGACGCCTACCTCGTCGTCTTCGATGCGCCGGATGCGAGCGCCACAGACGTGCAGGTGCGATTTTCCGACAGTTCGGTCCACGTCCGCATCGACCGCACCCGCGAGCACCGCGAGGGCTTCGAGATGCGCTTTCCCGGCCGTGGCCTCTCACTCGACGGCGAAGTGAACCTTCCTACCGAGGCGACGGTGGACCCGGACGCAGCGACCGCGACGCTCACCACCGAAGGCACGCTCGAAGTCGAACTGCCGAAAGTCGAGGACACCCGCGAGGGGCCGATACGGATTTCGACCGATGAGTCAGTCGAGGACGAGACAGATGAGGACGCTGACGACGAAAGCGTGGACGGCGCAGTCGACGAGTCCTAAACCGGAAAGTCGGCATCGGAATCGACCACGCGGTCGGGATCGTCGGGAACGCGCCAGTCGGTCGTGAGTTCCAGAAACTGCACGAGGATACGCCCAGTCGCGCCCCAAACCACGTAGTCGCCGACCCGGAAGAAGTGCAGCCGGACCTCGCCGTAGTGTGGGTGGTCGCGGCGCTCGGAGTCGTAGTTTGCGGGGTTCGTGAGCGCTTCGACGGGGAGGACGGCCACCTCGGCGACCTCGCGCTCGTCGGGGACGTACTCGCGGTCGGGCACGCGCGCGACGAACGGCCGGACGGCATAGCGCGTGATAGTTCGAATGTCGTCAAGTCGGCCGATGACCTCCGCACTCGTGGGGTCGAGACCGATCTCCTCCTGTGCCTCCCGCAACGCGGTCGCGGTCAGGTCCGCATCGACCGGCTCGCGCCCGCCGCCGGGAAAGCTCATCTGGCCGGGATGCTCGCCGAGGTGGTCGGCGCGTTTGGTAAAGAGGAGGTGTGCGCCGTCGTAGCTCTCCGGGTGCTCGCGCGTGATGACCGGCACGAGCACGGCCGCATCGCGCTGCTCGTCGGTGACTCCCGTGGCCGCGTGTTCGGCCACCTGCGCGAGATGCATGCCCTCTCATAGCGCCGGCGGGGCTTAATTCGTCCGCTCCCGTCGTCGATGACAGTCGCTTGCGGGTCGCTTATCCCGCTCCCGGTCGTGGTCCCGATGAGATGAACCGACCGCGCCGGGCGCAGCGTCGAGGGGTGAGGACCTGACGTGTCGATTGAATCCGCGGACGTGCTCGACCGGCGTTCGATAGCGAAGGCGCTGGTCGGCTTCGTCATCGCCGCCGTCCTCCTGTATTTCCTGGGCAGTGCCGTCGGCTGGGGCGACATCCTCGACGCACTCGCCCGCGCCGACCTGCGCTGGATTGCCGTCGCCTGTCTCAGTACCTGTGGCTACCTGCTCGCGTGGACGAAGACGTGGCAAGTCGTCCTCGACGCTGGCGGGATTTCGATACCCTACCATGAGCTGGTGCCGACCTACCTCGCGGCGACGTTTGCGAACTACACGACGCCGTTCGGACAGGCCGGCGGCGAACCGTTCATCGCCTATGTACTGGCCGCCAACACCGACGCGAGCTACGAGGAGAGTCTCGCGAGCGTCTCGACGGCCGACCTGATGCATCTGCTGCCCTTCTTCACCTTCGCCGGGGTCGGTCTCGCGGCGCTCGCCCTCAGTGGTACCGTCCCGCCGGGCACACGCTCGATACTCATCGGGCTTGCGGCCATCGCCATTGGCGTGCCGGCGCTGGTCTACGGCGCATGGCGGCGGCGCGACCTCGTCGAGGGGCTGCTCACCACCCTCGTCCGCCCAATTACGAAACGCACCGACCGGGTGTCGATGGAACGGGTCGAGGCGCGCATCGACAGTTTCTACAACCAACTCGCGCGCATCGCCGACGAACCGCGCGACCTGCTCGCCGGGCTGGTCTATTCGTACGTCGGCTGGGTGTTCTTCGCCGCGCCGCTGTATTTTGCCGCACTCGCACTCGGGCTGCCGGTCGACCCACTGCTGGTCGCCTTCCTCGCCCCCGCGAGTTCGCTCGCCGGCTTCGTTCCGACGCCGGGCGGGCTCGGTGGCGTCTCGGCGGCGATGACCGCGCTGGTGGTCGCGCTTACCCCTGTTGGATTCGGCGCTGCGGCGGCGCTTGCACTGCTCTACCGCGCAACGAGCTACGTCTTCGCGCTGGCTGTCTGTGGCCCGACCGCGCTGTATGTCACCGCACGCGCCTGACTCACTCGCCCGTGGCCGCATCGAGACGGTCGCGCACGCCATCGAGTGTGACTGGAGCCCACGTTTCGAGGCCGTAGCTCACGTCGAGCAGTCGCTCGATGCGTTCGCGGTCGTCATCGCTGACGGCGCGGGCCGCATCCGCACGGAATCGCTCCTCGACGACCGCCCCGAGGGCCGCACGGTCGGGCGTACGCATCTCGATATCGAGGATGTGCGGCAAGTCCTCGGCCCCCTCGGGAAGCGTCGGAAAGGCGGTCGGGCCGGCGGCGAGCAGTCGTTCGTCCACGTCTTGTTCGACGATTGTATCGTGGTCGAACGAAACGAGACGATAGGCCGCGAGCGCCGCGTCGATGTTGTCGTCCTCGAAGTCAGCGCCGCGCTTGAAGGCGAGTTCCTCGCCCGCTTCGACCAGTTCGGTCCGCGAGAGCGCCCCGAAGAGGTCGACGACGCCGGCGAGTTCGTCGTGGGTCAACTCCATCGAAAGCGTCTCCGAGCGCCACGGACTAGTCCTTTACCGCCGCGAGGTCCTTCCGTACTCTCTCCCTCACCTCACGAGGACTGAGTGGTGCGTCCGTCCACGCCGGCAGTCGGTCGTCGGTAGCGGGCGCAGTGATTGCTGCCGCGTACTCGTCGGCCTGCTCGCGCTCGCCCGCGGCGTCGTATTCGAGGCCGTTGTGGGCGGCGTCGGCGGCGTACTGGCGAACGAACCGCGCCGCCGTCCGCTCGTATCTCGTGGGGAGCGTGTCGTAGTCGGGGACCACACCGTGGTCTTCGACGGCGCGGAGCAACGCCCGCCCGACCTCGCGGCTCATCGCCGCCAGTCCATCAGCGCCCGACACCGCACGGTGGTCGTGAACGTCGACGCCGAGGTCGACTTGGGCCGTGTGTGCAAAGCCCGCGCTGTCGAAGGCAGTTTCGAGAGTGTCGATTTCGAGACCCCAGCCCCGGCCGAGGCGGAGTTCGCGCGCGAGGTCGCCAGTGAGCGCGAACTCGCCGGCGAGCGCGTAGCGAAACGCATCGAGATACCCCAAAACCGGTGCGTCGTGGCGTTCGCGGAGGGTTGCCACGAGCGGCGCGTAGAACAGCCGGAACAGCCGTCCAAAGAGTTGCTTTCGCTCGATACGGGCGTAATAGCCCTTCACGAACGAGAACTCATCCGCGAGCGGCGCACACAGTTTCGAAACGTCGGCGGCCGAATACGAGAGCGCGTCGGCGTCGTGGACGACGACGAACTCGTGGTCGCTTGCAAGTCCGAGCGCGAGCCAGACGTCCCGGCCCTTTCCCCTCTCGCCGTCGAGACCGCGTTCGGCGAGCAGCGTTTCGAGCCGCCGGCCACCACACCAGAGAACGTCCATTTCAAGGTCGAACTCCGACAGCCATTCGGCGACCGCCCCGACTCGCTCGCGGGGCGCGCGCAGGGCGACGATGACCGTCGCCACGTCGAGCGTGGCGAGCGACGAGAAGACGTTCGCGGCCGCGTCCGTGCGGTACTCGCGGCCGGTCATCGGCACGACGACTGCCGTCCGACGGGTCGGGGCGGCCGGCGGCTCGCCAGAAAGGTCGTGCAGCGTCGTGATTCGCTCTTGAACGTACTCCATGGTTCGAACTCGCCGCTCGCCCGGGTCGGTATCGGTCACCACGCCTGCAGACTGTGCTACGGGCAGAGAGCGTACTCCTCGGTAGGACACGAACTCAATCAAACCTTCCGAAACGAGCACGAGAACAGGCACGGGAAGGGTACGCAGTGATGCCAGGGCAGCGGACCGGGTTCCCGTGCGACCGGAACCATGCGGTTCCGTCTCGATTCAGGCAGGGGAGGGTTCTATACTTACTCCCTGACTGGTGTTTCGAACCTCGAACGATGTTTCAGAGTGTGAAACGTCCTCCGTCGCCGATGGTGTCAGTGTCTCCTCGGACGACAAGAGGATGCTGGTGTTTTCGCCGACGCCAGTGCCGGTCCGTATCCCAACGTTAACGCTGCCGGCTACCCGATTTCCCGGACATGAGTACACAGGACGTTTCCCGGGGACAGGCGTGGCTGATGGCTGCGCGACCCCAGACGTTGCCGGCGGCCGCCGCGCCGGTCTTCGTGGGCACCGGTCTCGCCGTCTCGATGGGCGTGTTCGCGCCGTTGCCGGCGCTGGCGGCGCTCGTCGGCGCGCTGCTCATCCAAGTGGGTACGAACTTCGCGAACGACTACTACGACGCCAAATCCGGCGTCGATTCCCCAGAGCGCGAGGGTTTCACCAGAGTCACCCAGTCCGGCCTCATCGGAGCGAGCGAGGTCCGGCGCGCGATGGTCGGGACGTTCGCGCTCGCCATCGCCCTCGGCAGCTATCTGGTATTCGTCGGTGGGCTGCCAATCGTCGTCATCGGGCTTTCGAGCGTCGCCGCCGGAATCCTCTACACCGGCGGTCCCTACCCGTACGGCTGGTACGGGCTGGGCGACCTCTTCGTGTTCGTCTTCTTCGGGCTGGTCGCCGTCACCGGCACCTACTACGTACAGGCGGCCACCCTCGCTTCGTCCTTCCCGCTCTGGCCCCCGTCCGGGACCCTCCCGGCTGCGGCCGTCGTGGCGAGTCTGCCCGCTGCGGGCCTCTCGACGAACATTCTCGTCGTCAACAACCTGCGCGACCGCGAGACCGACATGGCGGCGGGCAAGCGCTCGCTCGCGGTCGTTCTCGGCTACCGCTGGAGCCGCATCGAGCTCCTTCTCATGACGGGGATGGCCTACACGGTTCCACTCGTCTTCTGGGTCACGGGCTACGGCCCGCTCGTGCTCGCGCCGCTGCTCACGCTACCGTACGCCGCCTCCATCGCCGCGACCGTCCTCACCAGAACCGACGGCGACGCGCTCAATCCCGCGCTCGAACGGGTCGGAAAGCTACTCGCAGCCCACTCCATCCTGTTCGCACTCGGTCTCGCGCTGCCGGAGGTCGTATGAGAATCGAGCCGTTCTCGCTCGCGCTTGCCGGTCCGCTCTCGACCGCCCGGGGGACCATCGACACCAGAGACGGATTTCTCGTCACCATCGAGCACGAGGGGCTGCGGGGCGTCGGCGAGGCGACGCCGCTGCCGGGCTGGACGGAATCGCTCGACGACTGCCGGGCAGCGCTTGAGGGCGCTTGCAGTGTAGAGGGGTGGCAGACGGCGCTCGATGCGCTCGACGGGACGCCAGCCGCCCGCCACGGTCTCGCGCTCGCGCTCGCCGACGCGCACTCACGGGCGGCGGGCGCTCCGCTCTATCGGTATCTCGGCGGCGAGCACAGAGAGCGTGTGCCGGTGAACGCGACTATCGGTGACGGTTCAGTAGGCGAAACCGTCGATGCAGCCACCGCGACCGTCGAACGGGGTTTCACGGCGATCAAAGTCAAAGTCGGCGCACGGGCAGTCGAGACCGATATCGAGCGCATCGCCGCCGTGCGAGAAGCGGTCGGTCCCGATATCGAACTCCGTGCGGATGTGAACGGCGCGTGGAGCCGGGACGAGGCGCGCACGGCGCTCGACGGGTTCGACGACGCGAACCTCACGTACGTCGAACAGCCGCTTTCACGGGCGGACCTCGCCGGTCACGCCGAACTCCGCGGACAAGTACCAATCGCGCTCGACGAATCGCTGGCGACCCACTCCGTCGAGCGCGTTCTCGATGCTGGTGCCGCCGACGTGCTCGTTTTGAAACCGATGGCTCTCGGCGGCCCGGACCGCGCTCGGAAGGCAGCCCTCGCCGCCCGCGAGGGAGGCTGCGAGGCGGTACTCACGACGACGATTGACGGCGCACTCGCACGAGCGGGCGCGGTCCACGTCGCCGCGAGCCTCCCCGACCCGCTGCCGGCCGGTCTCGCGACCGCCGACCGGCTCGCAACGGACCTTCTCGCGGACCCGGCTCCAATCGAGGATGGATGCGCACACGTACCACAGGAGCCGGGCAACACACCGCTGGAGGACCGATGACCGACGTGCTCGCCCGGCGAGTACGGGCCTCGCCCGATGCGACAGCGCTCATCGAGACGGGGGGTCGGGAATGGAGCTATCGAGACCTCGACGAATGTGTCGAGCGAACCACCGGCCGGCTCGCGGCGCTCGGTCTGTCGGGAGCGCATCTCGGCTGTCTGCTCGAAACTCGACCCGCGACGGTCGTCCTCGTCCACGCGGCTGCACGCCTCGGCTGCGTGCTCGTCCCGCTGAACACGCGACTCACGTCCGGGGAACTCGATGCGCGAGTCGAACGCGCGGACCTCACAGCGTTGGTCTGCGGAGCGGACACCACCGCGACCGCCACCGAGCTCTCGACGGACACCCCGGTCGCATCCGTCGATGACGCCGAGCGGGCGGATGTCACGAGTCTCGACGGTGTCTCGCCGGCGGGGTTCACGCCAGCAGAACGCGACCTCGACGAGCCGGCGCTGATGCTCTCGACATCGGGCACCACCGGCGAGCCGAAACTCGTCGTGCTCACGATGCAAAACGTGCTTTCGAGCGCCGTCGCTTCGGCGTTCCGGCTCGGCGTCACGCCCGACGACCGCTGGCTCGACCCGCTCGCGGTCTATCACATGGGTGGACTCGCCCCACTCGTTCGCTCGGCGCTCTACGGGACGGCTATCGTCGTCTCTACTGGCGGGTTCGACGCCGAAACGACCCTCGATGCGCTCGACCGCTTCGATTGCACCGGTGTCTCGCTCGTGCCGACGATGCTCCGGCGGCTGCTCGATACCGGCTCCCTCTCGGACTCGCTCCGGTTCGTGTTGCTTGGCGGCGCGCCCGCCCCTGAGGACCTCATCGACCGCTGTGGCGAGCGGGGCGTTCCCGTCCATCCGACCTATGGGATGACCGAGACGGCCTCACAGGTCGCCACCGCCCGCCCCCACGAAGCGCTCGCCCACGCCGGCACCGTCGGCCGCCCCCTCTTTGGGACTGACCTCACGATTCTCGACGGCGATGGAACGAGCGTCGAAACCGGCGAGACGGGCGAACTCGCCGTCGCCGGACCGACGGTGTTTGCGAACTACTACGGCGACCCCGATGCGACCGCACAGGCCGTTTCAGAACACGGTTTTCACACCGGCGACGTCGGCTACCGCGACGAGGGAGGACGACTCTGGGTCACCGGCCGGCGCGACGAGATGATTTCGAGTGGTGGTGAACTCATCTCGCCGAGGGAAGTCGCCAGCGCACTCCGCGAGCATCCAGCCGTCCGCGAGGCAAGCGTGGTCGGTCTCGCCGACCCCGAGTGGGGCGAGCGCGTCGGCGCGCTCGTCGTCGGGGACGTCTCCGACGCCGAAGCAATCAGGTCCCACTGCCGTGGACGTCTCGCCGGCTTCAAACTCCCGCGAACTATCGGGTTCGCCGACGAACTGCCCCGCACCGCGTCGGGGACCGTCGAGCGCGAGGCGGTGCGAGAGCGCCTAGAGACCGGCGAGTGATTCGCCCCGTGCGACGGCTCAGTCCGCGCCGCCCTCGGCGACCTGTCCTTCGAAGTCGGCTGCAGCGGGTGGCTGGGTCCGCACGTCCGCACCCTCACGTTCGTCGATGACGTCGGCGTAGGCGTCCGGCATCACCTTCACGAACTCATTCACCTGTGCTTCCCAGTTGTCGAGGACGTACTGTCCGCGGTCGGAGCCGGTGTAGGCGACGTGGTTTTCGACCAGTCGACGGAGCATGCGTTCGTCCCGCTCGTCGAACTCGTCGGTCGTGCTCACCATCCCGTGGTTGACCCGCGACTCGAAGCCGCCGTCCCTATCGAGGACGTAGGCCACGCCGCCGGACATGCCGGCGGCGAAGTTCTTCCCGGTGTCGCCGAGCACGGCGATAGCGCCGCCGGTCATGTACTCACAGCCGTGGTCGCCGACCGACTCGACGACGCCCTTGACACCCGAGTTGCGCACTGCGAAGCGCTCGCCGGCCTTCCCGTTGACGTAGACCTCGCCCTCGGTCGCGCCGTAGAGGGCGACGTTGCCGATGAGACTGTTGTCCTCGGGTTCGTAGGGTGCGGTCGGCGGCGTGTTCACGACGAGTTTGCCACCCGAGAGTCCCTTGCCCACGTAGTCGTTGGCTGTTCCGGTCAGCGTCATCGTCACGCCGGAGGCGAGGAAGGCCCCGAAGCTCTGGCCCGCCGTTCCATCGAAGTCGATGGTGATAGTATCCTCGGCGAGACCCGCGCCGCCGTGTTCGCGTGAGATGCGATTCGAGAGCAGCGCGCCGACCGCGCGGTCGGCGTTCGATATGTCCGCGCTGAGCGACGCTGGTTTGCCGTCCTCGATGGCTCCGTCGAGTGCCGCGAGCAGTTCGTGGTCCAACTGGTCGTCGATCTCGTGGGTCTGCTCTCTGGTCTTCGTCCGCTCGGTGCCCGCGGGGTCGGCCAGCACGGACGAGAGGTCGATTTTCCTCGCCTTCTCGTGGGTGACGTCCTCGCGCTGGGCGAGGAACTCGGGGCGGCCGACCATCTCCTCGACCGTCTCGAAGCCGAGGTCGGCCATGATTTCACGGAGTTCCTGCGCGATGAACGTCATGTAGTTGATGACGTGTTCCGGCTCGCCGGGGAAGCGCTCCCTGAGTTCCTCGCGCTGGGTCGCTACTCCTACTGGACAGGTGTTCTCGTGGCACTGCCGGGCCATCACACAGCCCGAGGTGACCAAGGAGGCGGTTCCGAAGACGTACTCCTCCGCACCGAGCAGTGCGGCCACAGCCACGTCACGGCCGGTCTTCATCCCGCCGTCGGCTGAGACCCGGATGCGCGAGCGGAGCCGCGTATCCCGAAGCATCTGGTTCGCCTCGGCCAGTCCCAACTCCCACGGCAGGCCCGCGTTTTTGATGGACGTTCGTGGACTCGCGCCAGTTCCTCC
>CAZJHA010000054.1:0-11048 GCA_964545755.1 uncultured Halobacteriales archaeon
TTGGTCTTGGTCTGGCCCTCGAACTGCGGGTCGGGGTGTTTGACCGAAATCACCGCCGTGAGTCCCTCGCGGATGTCGCTCCCTTTGAGGTTCTCGTCGTCGAGCGGTTGGAGGAGACCGTTCTCGCTGGCGTAGTCGTTGACGACTCGCGTGAGCGCGGTCTTGAACCCGGTGAGATGGGTACCACCCTCGCGGGTGTTGATGTTGTTGGCGAAGGCGTGAATCGACCCTTGGAGTTCGTCGGTGGCCTGCAGCGCCATCTCGACGGTGACCTCGCCATCGTCGACGGTGGCGGCGTCCTCGAAGTAGATGACGTCCTCGTGGAGGGCGCTTTTCGTCTCGTTGAGATAGACCACGAACTCGCGGAGACCGCCGTCGTAGCGGAAGCGCTCCTTACTACTGTGGCGTTCGTCTTCGAGTTCGATTTCGACGCCGGAGTTGAGGAAGGCAAGCTCACGCAGGCGGTTGGCGAGCGTCGAGGCGTCGAACGTCGTGTCGGCGAAGACCGCCTCGTCGGGCCAGAACTGGAGGGTGGTGCCGGTTTCCTCGTCGTCGTGGAGGTCACGCACTCGCTCGATGTCGCCCTCGGGTTCACCGTGGTCGAACCGTTGGACCCACTTCGCGCCGTCGCGTTTCACTGTTACTTCGACCCACTTCGAGAGCGCGTTCACCACCGAGATGCCGACGCCGTGCAGGCCACCCGAGACCTGATAGGACTCCTTGTCAAACTTCCCGCCGGCGTGGAGCACCGTCATGATGACTTCGAGGGCTGATTTGCCGTCTCCGTGCTCGTCGACCGGGATTCCCCGGCCGTCGTCGGTCACGCTCACCGAGGGGTGCTCGCCGTCGTGAATCGTCACTGAGATGGAGTCGCAGTGGCCGGCGAGCGCCTCGTCGATGGCGTTGTCGACGACCTCGTACACGAGATGATGGAGACCGCGAGCGTCCGTCGAGCCGATATACATCGCCGGCCGTTTGCGGACGGCCTGCAATCCTTCGAGAACCTGAATCTGTCCGGCTCCGTACTCGTCCTGGGGCATATAAGCTATTCATTGCTAGCGTTCCCGTCGGCATAAGTCTCCCGCACGCGCGCGTCAGACGGTGCCGAAATTGTGTGATTTCATGCCAATCGCGGCCTGAAAACCCAAATCCTGGCTCCCTCTCACCACGCTTGCAGTTCCACTTCCACCCTACTACCGTATTCGTTTTAACCGTCGCTTGAATACCACGGGTAATGCCATCCCTCCAGTCGACGCTCGACGACGAGGGGGTCGCCGACGAGCTGGCGGCGGGCCAGCGCGCGATCTCCATCGCCGAGTTCTTCGAGAAGAACAAGCACATGCTCGGGTTCGACAGCGGTGCCCGAGGACTCGTGACAGCAGTCAAAGAAGCCGTCGACAACGCCCTCGACGCGACCGAGGAGGCCGGCCACCTCCCCGACATCTACGTCGAAATCGAGGAAGCGGGTGATTACTACCGACTTGTCGTCGAGGACAACGGTCCCGGCATCACGAGCGAGGAACTCCCGAAGGTCTTCGGCAAGCTCCTGTATGGTTCCCGATTCCACAAACGCGAACAGGCTCGCGGCCAGCAGGGCATCGGCATCTCGGCGGCGGTGCTCTACTCGCAGCTCACCAGCGGCAAACCGGCCAAAATCACGAGTCGCACGCAGGGCGGCGAGGCGAAATACTTCGAACTCATCATCGACACCGACACGAACGAACCCGAGGTTTCGGTCGATGAGACCACCACGTGGGACCGAACCCACGGCACGCGCATCGAGTTGGAGATGGAGGCGAACATGCGCGCACGCTCACAGCTCAGGGATTACATCAAACACACTGCGGTCGTCAACCCCCACGCCCGTATCGAGTTGCGCGAGCCGAACGGCGAGTTCAAGGCCGAGCGCGCGACCGACCAACTCCCCGAGGAGACCGAGGAAATCCGTCCCCATCCCCACGGCGTCGAACTCGGAACGCTCCTCAAAATGCTCGAATCGACCGATTCGTACAGTATTTCTGGGTTTCTCCAGAACGAGTTCACCCGTGTGGGCCAGAAGACGGCAATGAACGTCATCGCGGCGTTCACCGACCGCCACTACGGCCGCGAGATGACGTGGCGAGCGCCCCAACCCCACGAAATGGACATCGAGGAGGTGGTCGCGGAAGCGGTGGCGAACAAGGGCCGCGAAGCCACTGATGAGTTCGCCGGTCGCGTCGCCGACGCCATCGGCGAGCGTGACCGCCTCGCCCACCACGAACTCGCTTCGCTCGTCGAACGCGCGGCCGAGGCGACGACAGAAGCGACAGGAACGACCTTCGGCGACACAGTACAAGAGAAGGCTGTCGCTGCGGCGTGGGAGACGGTTCGCACCGACCGGACGGCGGACCTCTATGCGCTGGCCGAGGAGGCGACGAGCACACGGAAGGACGACGGCGTCATCGAGTCGTTCGCCGAGCGGCTGGCGGCGAAGTTCGACGGCGAGGGCCGAGCGCGCGACCGGCTGCGACGGGCAACGCTCGACGACTACGTCGACCGCGCCGCCGAAATGACCGCCGAGCGCGAGGAGGTCTCTTTCGGCGAAACCGCCCGTGAGAACGTCGCCGAGGCGCTCTGGGAAGTATCGCTCACGGTGCCGGACGACCCGCCGAACGTCACGACCGTCGCTGACGACCGCGACAGCGCGAGCGCGCTGTTGGATGCGATGCGCGAGACGGACATCATCGCACCGCCGACCGATTGCCTCTCGCCGATCACTGCGGACCTCGTGCGCTCGGGGCTGGAAAAGGAGTTCGACGCCGATTTCTACGCCTCAGCGACACGGGACGCCGGCGTCCACGGCGGCGACCCGTTCATCGTCGAAGCGGGCATCGCCTACGGCGGCGACCTCCCCACGGAGGGCGGGGTCGAACTCCTCCGCTTTGCGAACCGCGTTCCGCTGGTCTATCAGCGTGGAGCCTGTGCCACGACTGATGTGCTGAAGGGAATCGGCTGGCGGAACTATGGGCTGGACCAGCCCGGTGGGTCGGGGATGCCGAACGGCCCCGCCGTCATCATGATTCACGTCGCCTCGACGAACGTGCCCTTCACCAGCGAGTCGAAGGACGCCATCGCCAACGTTCCCGCAATCGAAGACGAGATCGAACTCGCCGTGCGTGAGGCTGCCCGCGAGCTGAAGAGCTATCTGAACAAGCGTCGCTCGATGCAACAGCGCCAAGAGAAACAGGACGTTCTCGGGTCGATTCTGCCGGAGATGGCCGACAAGCTCGCCGACGTGACCGAGCGCGAGCAGTTGCAAATCGACGACTCGCTGGCGCGCATCATGAACAACGTCCTCGTCGAGCGCCACGTCGAGGATTCCCATGTGAAACTCGTCGTCGAGAACAACTCGGGTACCACCGAGTCGCCGGAGTTGACCGAAATCGTTGCAGCCGAACCCACGACCGTCTCCGATGGCGCACGGGTCGTCGAGATGGACGGCGAGTGGTTCATCAAGTGGTCGCCGGAAGTCAGAAGCGATAGCGACACAGTATTGGAGTACGAACTCGCCGACGAGAGCGACTTCGACCTCGACGTGGCGGGCATCGAGCAGGAAAAACTCACCGTAAACGCCGATTCCCAATGAGCACCGACAACCACACCGACCTCGACACGTCGGCGCGCGAGCGACTCATCGACCTCGCGGCCGACTTCTACGACCAGTTCGCGGGCGGCGAGATACCCGAAATGCAGCTCCCGACGCGGACGAAATCGAACATCGAATACGACGAGGACAGTAATGTATGGGTCTACGGCGACCGGACGAGTACGCGCAGCGCGAACTCGGTGCGGGGCGCGCGCAAGCTCCTGAAGGCCATCTACACCATCGACTTCCTCGCCGACCAACTCGATGCCGACCGCTCGTCGACCCTGCGTGAACTCTACTACCTCTCGGAAAGCTGGGACAACGAGGAGGCGCAGTTTTCCGATCAGGACGAGTCGAACCAGCTCATCGAGGACCTCGAAATCGTCTCGGAAGTCACCCGCGAGGACTTCCACATGCGCCCGGAGGAGTCGGGTGCGACCCTGATGGGACCGCTCCACCTCCGTGAGCAGACACGACGGGGCGAGCGCGACATCCACTGTCAGGAGGACGTCGGCGAGGGCGGCTATCAGATTCCGAACAACCCCGATACCATCGAGTTCCTCGACCACGACGCCGAGTTCATCCTCTGTGTCGAGACCGGCGGGATGCGCGACAGACTCGTCGAAAACGGCTTCGACGACGAATATGGAACCATCGTCGTCCACCTCAAGGGCCAGCCCGCCCGCGCGACGCGGCGCATCACAAAACGCCTGCACGACGAACTCGACCTTCCGGTGGTGGTGTTCACTGACGGCGACCCCTGGAGCTACCGCATCTACGGCTCGGTGGCCTATGGCTCCATCAAATCCGCCCACCTCTCGGATTACCTCGCCACGCCGGAAGCACGATTCATCGGGATTCAGCCCACGGACATCGTCGAATACGACCTGCCGACGGACCCCTTGTCGGATTCGGACGTCAACGCCCTCGAAAGCGAACTCACCGACCCCCGATTCCAGACCGACTACTGGCGAGAACAGATCGAACTTCAACTGGACATCGAGAAGAAGGCCGAACAGCAGGCGCTCGCCTCACGCGGGCTGGACTTCGTGACCGAGACCTACCTGCCCGAGCGACTGACCGAGATGGGCGTGATGTAGTCACGGGGCGGGCGACACCGGACTCACCGCCAGCCGCGGGGTTAAAGATGCTCGCTCGCACACGGCGATTCATGTCTGGCTCAGACCTCGCGGGGCGGGTCGAGGACGTGCTCACCGTCGACGACGAGGACTTTCACGCCCGCGCCGAGGAAGAGGCAGAGGTGATAAAGCGCGAACTCGACGACGGCACCTTCGACAACCCACAGGCCATCATCGGTCTCGAATACGAGTTCTATGGCGTGGACCGCGAATCGAGCGCGCTGGCGCGGGTGCCGCGCCGCCTGCTCGAATACATCGGCTTCGAGAAGGAACTCGGGCTGCACAACGCCGAGATGCGCACCAGCCCACAGCCGCTCAACCCCGACGGACTCGCCGCCCAAGAGGCCGAGGTGAACGCCCGGCTCCGGACCGCCCTCGACTGCGTGGCCTCGGCCGACCTCCGGCTGGTCAGCGACGGGATGTGGACCATCCCGCCCGAGGGGGAGCCGGCCCGGGAGTACCTCACCGGTTCGATCACCGACC
The DNA here is from genome assembly GCA_964545755.1 of uncultured Halobacteriales archaeon. Taxonomy (GTDB): domain Archaea; phylum Halobacteriota; class Halobacteria; order Halobacteriales; family Halococcaceae; genus Halococcus. The sequence continues at coordinate 5,248 of CAZJHA010000054.1, forward strand.
GCGAGGTGCGTATCGCCTCGAATATGAGTGATTCCGTGCGCTATCATGCGATGGCCAACACCGCCGGTGCGGACGCCGTCGGGATGAACATCGGCGCGCCACACGTCTCGCTGTCGGCGGATACGGTGATGCCCGAGAGCCTCATCACCTCGATTCAACCCCACTATCAGGTGGCCCACGCCGCGGACCTCCCCGAATACTTCACCTACGCGCTCCGGATTGCGGGACCGCTGCTCGCGCTCGGCGTCAACTCGCCGTTTTTCCCGCCGGACCTCTACGACGACGTAACCCCCGATGAAATCCTCTCGGACGGGTGGATGAGCCACCGTATCCACGTCTTCGAGGCGATACTCAATCCTGATGGCGGCATGGGCAAGGTCAGGTTCCCCCACGACCTCGACTCGACCGAGCAGGCCGTCGACCGCATCGCGGCCGACGACACCATCGTGCCGATGCCAATCGAGGAGTCGAACCGCTTCGACGACGCCTTCGCCACCTTCCGGCGCAAGCACGGCACCTACTGGCGCTGGGTGAGACCTGTGTTCGAGGGTGCGAGCAAGTCCTCGGCGAACGCCCGCATCGAGTTCCGTCCCATCGGCGGCCAGCCCACCGTCAGGGACGCCATCTCGTTTCAGGCGACCTTCGCCGGCCTGATGGAGAGCCTCACCCGCCGCGAGCACCCGGTAGCGAGCCTCGACTGGCAGGACGCCCACGAGAACTTCTACGCTGCGATGCACGACGGTCTCGCCGCCGACCTCGTCTGGATCACGAACGACGGCCGCGAGACCCATTCGTACGACGACATCTATTCGGACATCTTCGCCCACGCGAAGGACGGCCTCGAATCGCGCGGCCTCTCCGAGAGCGAGGCCGCCAAATATCTCTGGCCGCTGCGCCAGCGCGCCCGCCGCAAGGTGACGCCCGCGCGCTGGAAGCGTCACGAAGTCAAAGAGCGCCTCGACGACGGCGCGGAGTTCGCCGAGGCCGTCCACGGCATGCAGCGGGCGTACATCGACCGCCAGTCCGCAACCTTCATCGGCGACAGCAGTTTCGCCGACTGGCTCGCCGACTGACCCACGTGACGAGTCCGGACGAGCCTGAACGATGATACTACCGAACGACCGTGACCGGGACGGGCGAGCGCCGGACGACGGTCTCAGCGACGCTGCCGAGGACGACCCGCGAGACGCCGTCGCGGCCGTGGCTCCCCATGACGATGCCGTCGATGTCGTTCTCCTCGGCGAAGGCGACGATGGCACGGGCGGGTCGCCCGACGGTCGTCTCGGTTTCGACGGGACGGTCGCCGACGCGCTCGCGGGCGGTCTCGAAGAGACTCTCGGCGCGGCGTTCGGCGGCCGCGTACCACTCCTCGCCGTAGCCCACGTCGGCGACCTGCGCGCCGGTCCCGGCTCCCACCGGGTTGATGACGTGCAACAGGACGAACGCGGCCGTCGAGTGCTCGGCCGTGGCGTGGTCGAGCGCGTTCCAGGACTGCTCGGAGCCGTCGATTGGAACGAGCACACGCTTGGCCATATGGACACATACCACACAACGGCGGTTAAGTTCTCTGCCCGTCCTCTGAACATCGACGTTTTGGTCGCCCGGTGGCTATCGACGGTATGCTCCTGATTCGAGGGCGTGCCGGCGGGACGGCGCTGACCGGCACGCTCTACGAGCGCGGGGAGAGTGCGCCCTCCTTCAGCGGTGCGCCCGACGAGGACGCGCCGTACGTCTGGGTCTGTGATTCCTTCTACGAGGTCGAATCCGGCGGCCAGCGCCAGCAGATAGACGGCGCGACCGTGAACGTCGCCTTCGAATCGCCCGTCGCCCACGGCTTCGAGACGCGCGAGCAGGCCATCACGGGCGCGAAAGAACACCTCCGAACGCAGTTCGCCCGCGTTGGCGTCGCCGAATCCGAGGTGGATATCGAGGTGCAGAAGGCCGACTCGGCGGCCGGGCGAGCGACCGGCGAGTGCGAAGGGTAGTTACGCATTGCCGGCGAAAACCGGGCATGCAGGCGGCACTCGTCGTGCTCGACGGCTGGGGACTCGGCGATCACGACAGACTGGACGCGGTCCGCGCGGCCGACACGCCAACGATGGACGACCTCACGGCCCACGGTGCGAGCGGCACCCTCCACACCTCGGGGCGGGCGGTCGGTCTCCCGGCGGGTCAGATGGGAAACAGCGAGGTCGGCCACCTCACCATCGGCGCGGGCCGCGTCATCGACCAGAGCTACACCCGCATCACGCGGGCAATCGAGAACGGCGACCTCGGTAACAACGAGGCCATCGACACGGCGTTCGCCCACGCCGAAGCGCACGGTGGCCGGGTGCATTTCATGGGGCTCGTGAGCGACGGCGGCGTCCATTCCGACCAGCGCCATCTCCACGCGCTCATCGAGGTCGCCGCCGACCGGGGCGTCGAGGCGGTCACGCACGCCTTTACTGACGGACGTGACACATCTCCCGAGAGCGCCGTCGAGTACCTCGCGGACCTCGAATCGGTCGTCGAGCGGTGTGGCACCGGCGACGTGGCCACCGTTTCGGGGCGCTACTACGCGATGGACAGGGACGAAAACTGGGAACGGACGAAACGCGCCTACGATGCCATCGTGGAGCGCGCAGCCGACCACACGGCCGAAACAGCGGTTGCGGCGGTCGAACAGTCCTACGAGCGCGACGATAGCGACGAGTTCGTGGAACCGACGCTGGTTGAGGGCGAGGCCCAACGCGTGGTTCGAGACGGCTTCGCCGTCTCGTCATCACGAGAGGCACAAAGCTCCTCTCGAACGACCTCGGAGAGCGAACGGCGGAGCCGTGAGCAGGACAGACCAGCACTCACCGATGGCGATAGCGTCCTTTTCTTCAATTTCAGGGCGGACCGTGCACGCCAACTCGTTCGGATGCTCACGGATACCCGGCCCGAATGGAATTTCGAAATCGACCAGCCCGCGGTTCGGCTGGTGACGATGACAGAATACGACGAAACCTTCGAGTTTCCGGTGGCGTTCGCGCCGCATGAACCGGCGGCAACGCTGGGTGAGACGCTTGCAGCCCACGGGAAGACGCAACTCCGCATCGCCGAATCCGAGAAGTACCCCCACGTGACGTACTTTCTGAACGGCGGCCACGAAGTCGAATTCGACGGCGAAATGCGGGAGATAATCGATAGTCCAGATGTGCCGACCTACGACCACCAGCCAGAGATGAGTGCCGAGGCGGTGACTGACACGGCCATCGAACTCATCGAATCGGACGACCCCGACGTACTGGTGTTGAACTACGCGAACGCGGACATGGTGGGCCACACCGGCGATTTCGATGCGGCAGTCGCGGCGGTCGAAGCCGTCGATACCCAGTTGGCACGACTGGTCGAGACCTGCCACGAGGCGGGTGGCGACGTGCTCGTGACCGCCGACCACGGCAACGCTGACGACATGGGCACACCTGAAGACCCCGATACGACCCACACCAAAAATCCCGTTCCAGTAGTCTATGTCGCCGCCGACGGTGGCGATGGTGAAAAGCGCATTCGACGCGGCGGCGAGCTGTCCGACCTCGCGCCGACCATGCTCGAACGCTGCGGTATCGACGTTCCCGAGGCGATGACCGGCCGGTCGCTGCTCGATTGAGTTTCAACAGGTGCGAAACGAGTAATCGAGCGCCGGAGCCGAGTGGGTGAGCGAGCCGAGCGAGATGATATCGACGCCGGTGGCGGCGTACTCGGGCACCGTCTCGATGGTAATGTTGCCGCTTGCCTCCGCGAGGGTGTCCTCGGGAAGTACTGTGACGCCCTCCGCGACCGCTTCCGGCGTGAGATTGTCGAACAGGACGATGTCCGCACCGACCTCTGCGGCCCGCCGGCCCTCCTCCGACTGTCCGACCTCGACCTCGATTTTCGTGGCGAACGATGCACGCGCGCGGAAGTGCTCGATGGCCTCCTCTAAGCCCATCTCGGCGATGTGGTTTTCCTTCACCATCACCATGTGCGAGCAGTCGAGGCGATGCGTGTCGCCGCCGCCAGCGACGATGGCGTTCTTTTCGATTCCCCTGAGGCCGGGCGTCGTCTTCCGCGTGCCAGCAACCTGCACTGAGTCCGAAACCTCGCGGGCGGCGTCGACTGCCTCCTGAGTGCGGGTGGCGATGCCCGAGGCGTGGCCCGCAACGTTGACCGCGACACGCTCACCCTGGAGAACGTCCCGCGATGTGCCGCCGGCTTCGAGTATCGTATCGCCGGGTTCGACGCGCTCACCGGTATCGACGAGCGTCTCGACGCCGACGCCGAGATGGTCGAAGACTGCTTCGGCCGTCTCCACTCCCGCTGCAACGCCCGCCTCCTTGGCGACCAGCCGTCCCGTGGTCTCGCCCGGGACGTGGTTCGTCACGTCATGATGGCCGAGGTCCTCGTCCAGCCAGCGCTCGATACGACGGCGGCTAATCGGCATAGGCTTCTGGTTCGTCGGCGGCGAGATAGTGACAGCCGCGGGACTCCGTGTTCTCGCGTGCGGCACGGACGACGAGCAGTGCCGTCACGGTCGCCGCACGGAGTTCGTAGAGGTCCCGCGACGTGCGGGTACGAACGTAGGCATCGACCTCGCCTTTGAGCCGCCGGATGGCCGCGCTCGCCCGCCGAAGTCCGTCGGGACTACGGGAGAGTCCGACGTACTCGTCCATCACCCGTCGGAGTCGTGCGAATTTCTCGGCGGCGAACGCCTCGGGGAGGGCGGGGTCGCTGTCGCGCAGGTCGGGAGCCTCGACCACTTCTGGTTCTGCCCCGTCCGCGGCGGTTCGGCCGGCGCGCAACCCCCAGACCAGCCCTTCGAGCAGGCTGGTCGAAGCGAGTCGGTTCGCGCCGTGGACGCCGGTACGGGAGCACTCACCGACCGCGAACAACCTGTCGAGACTCGTTTTTCCACGCGAATCGACGTCGATACCGCCACACAGGAAGTGCTCGGCCGGCGCGACCGGAATCCCCGTGCGGACATCGACATCGCGCTCGTTACACTTCGCGGCGAGGTCCGGAAACTCCACGCCGAAATCGAGCGGCGAGACGTCCAACCGAACATCGCCCGTTCGCTCTCGTTCGTTCGCTACGGCACGGGCGACCACGTCACGCGGGGCGAGTTCGGCGTCCGTGTGGTACTCGGGCATGAATCGCTCCCCGTCGTCGTTTCTGAGGTGTGCACCCTCGCCGCGGACGGCCTCACTCAGCAAAAACGGCTCGCCACCGGCGTACGCCGTCGGATGAAACTGGACGTACTCCATCTCCGCGACATCGGCCCCAGCGAGCGCCGCCATTGCGATGCCGTCACCAGTCGCTCCGCGGGGGTTGGTCGAACGGCCATAGAGCGAGCCGACCCCTCCTGTAGCGAGTACGGTCGCGGCGGCGTACACCGGTTCGCAAGCGCCGTCGGACTCACAGACCGCACCGTGGACGCGGCCCTCGCGGGTGATGAGGTCGAGTGCCGCGGTGCCTTCACGAATCTCGACGTTCGGATGGTCGTCGAGATGGGAGAGAAACGGCCCCAGAACATGGCGGCCGGTGCTCGCGTTTACGTGGAGAATGCGGCGCTCGCCGTGGGCAGCCTCTCGCCCGTAGTCGAACTCGCTGGTTTCGTCCGTATCGAACGGTACGCCGAGCGTCTCCACGAGCACGTCCCGGACTGCTTCGTTCGCGTTCTCGACAAGTACGTCGACCGCAGCGGGGTCGGCCGCACCGTCGCTCGCCGCGATGATGTCCCGCTTGAATCCGTCCCGGTTGGCGCGCGAGACGGCGACGCCGCCCTGTGCGTGCCAGCT
>CAZJHA010000055.1:0-11040 GCA_964545755.1 uncultured Halobacteriales archaeon
AGCATATCGACTTCCTTCTCAAGTCGGTCTATCATGGCATTTGTTAACTCGTGGGTGTGGCATTTAAACGTTACTGCTCCGAAATAGCGGCCACGGCTGCCGGTGTATCGGGTGTGGCCGCTGTATTCGCCGCAGTACGTCCTTGATTGGCCGTTTCGCTCATCCCGATATGGGTGGGCGTATCACATATACTTTCTGGCCTTCGGCATGAAACGACGAAGGACACCATCGAATGGAGATGGTTGTCGAGTCCATGCCGGCAGGCACACCGAAATCGGTTTACCCGGAAGGTCGGAACCCGCAGGTATGACTGTCACCATCGTCGGCGCACAGCTCGGCGACGAGGGCAAGGGCGGGATGGCCGACCGCTGGAGCGAATCGGCAGGCGTGGTCTGTCGGTATCAGGGCGGCGACAACGCCGGTCACACCGTCGTCCACGACGGCGAGGAGTACAAACTCTCCTTGGTGCCGAGCGGTGCCATCCGGGGGAAAGTCAACGTGTTGGGCAACGGCTGCGTCGTCAATCCCGACACGCTCTTCGAGGAACTCGATGCTCTGAGAGAGCGCGGTATCGACCCCGACGTGCGGGTTGCCCGGCGCGCGCACGTTATCTTCCCGTACCATCGCGTGCTCGACGGTATCGAAGAAGACGTCAAAAGCGAGAGCGACTTCGACGTCGCCACGACGGGACGAGGCATTGGACCGACCTACGAGGACAAGGCCGGCCGGCGGGGCATCCGAGTCGGCGACCTGCTCGACGAAGAGGTTCTCCGCGAGCGCCTCGAATACGTCGTCCCGCAGAAGCGCGCGCTCGCCGAGGAGGTCTTCGGTGTCGAAACCGCCGAGGCGTTCGACATCGATGCACTGTACGACCAGTACGCCGAGTTCGGCGAGCGACTCGCCGAGGAAAACATGACCGTCGACGCCGGACGGTTCCTCGCAGACCACATCGAAAGCGGCGAAGAGGTGCTTTTCGAGGGCGCACAGGGCACGATTCTCGACATCGACCACGGCAACTACCCCTACGTGACCTCCTCGAACCCGACCGCCGGCGGGGCGGCCACCGGCACCGGACTCGGTCCGGGTATCGTCGGCGACGGCGAGATCGTCGGCATCCTCAAGGCATATCTCTCGCGGGTCGGCACCGGTCCCCTACCCACGGAACTCGGCGGCGTCGTGGGCCAGACGCCCGACTACGAGGAGGACACCGAACGCGGCGACGAGGAACTCGCCACGGACATCCGCGAGGCCGGCGGCGAGTACGGCACCGTCACGGGCCGGCCGCGACGCATCGGTTGGCTCGATATGCCGATGCTGCGGCACGCGACGCGCGCGAACGGCTTTACTGGGCTCGTCGTCAACCACATCGACACGCTCGCCGGTCTCGATGAGGTGTGCGTGGGCCATTCCTACACTCTGGATGGCAAAGAGGTGTTCACGCTGCCGGCGACCACTGAACGCTGGGCCGACTGCGAGGCGAATCTCCGCACCTTCGACGGCTGGGCCGACACCGATTGGAATGCGGTCGCCGACGAGGGCTACGACGCACTCCCGGAGAACGCACGCGCGTATCTGGAGTACATTATCGACGAACTCGACACGCCCATCTACGCCGTCGGCGTGGGGCCGGGCCGCGAGCAGACAGTCGTCCGGGAAGACCCGTTCGCGTAAACGATACTGCACAGCACCGCCGAAGCCCTCGCTCACTTCGTTCACTCGCCCTTCATCCGCCAGGCCTGCACAGCCCAGCCCCAGCAACCGCCGGCGCGACCGCACCGCAGCCGCTGCCCGCAACCGCGGCGCAGCCACCGCTCCGACCGCCACCGCAGCCACAACCGCAGGCGAGCGCCACGCTTTTATTACCGCCGGTCGTCACGTCGTCCATGAATCGCGGTGAGCGCCGATGAAGGAGTCGCTGATGGACATCATCCGGTGTCCGATGGACAAGCAGGAACTCGACCTCGACGTCATCCAGCGGACCGACGATGAGGTGCTCGAAGGCCGACTCGTCTGTACGGAGTGTGGCGAGGAGTACCCAATCGAGGAGGGCATCCCGAACCTGCTCCCGCCGGACATGCGCGAGGACGCCCCGGCCTGAGCATGGCGGAATCGACCGCTTCCGGAACGCTCGCCGTCCACCTCAACCGTGAAGACCTCCACTCCATCGAGTTGCCCGCGACGTTCGCGAGTGCCGATTCGTTCGTCGTCGAACTCGACAACCACGGCGAGGCGACCCACGTCCATCTCCGCCTTGACGACGCGCTCTCCGAGATCGCTTCGATTCCGACGAGCAACCACTACGTCCGCCCCGGTGCAACGACGCGCGTCCCGATACGGGTGCACGAAACCGGTCCCGTCACGGGTTATCTCACCGTCGCTACCGCCTACGGCAGCCAGACCGAAGAGGTCGAAATCACCGTCGAACCGACAGCCGGCAAGGAGCGCGTCGACATCGACGAATCGCTCATCGAACGCACGGACGACACCGTCGATGCCGGCCGGACGCGAACGTCGACACGGTCGACGACGGGCGGAGCGACGCGAACGGCAGCAACGGTCGACGGTCTCGACAGTTCGGTGTTGCTCGGCGGTACGGCACTCCTTATCCTGCTGGGTATTGCGCTGCTGTTCGTCGAGGGTATCGCCCTCTACATTGGCGCGTTCGCGGTGCTGGCCGGTCTCGTCGTCGCCGGCTATCTCCTGCTCTACTGATCCCTTTCGCGCAGGCTCTCGAACTCCCCATCGGCCAGTCGCTTCGCCCGGAGGTAACGCGCCCGATACCGGTTCGCACCGTCGCCGAGGTCGGCCTCGCGGATCTCCTCGACACGGCCGTCGGCGACCGCATCGACCAGTTCGCCCAGTTGCGAGCGCTCGCTCGGCGTGAGTTCGAGCTCGTAGGTCCGGGTCTCCTCGCTTTCGAGAATGGCGAAGCGCCGAGCGGCGGCGATGACGAGCGAACACGGCTCCCGACAGGGGAACTCGCCGTCGCCACGCGGAACGTCGAGGTCGGTTTCGTCGCCCTCGTCCCACTCGCGGCGTTTGAGACACTGTGAATCCACACAGCAGGCCTCGGCGAGGTTTTCGACGCCGTCGACGTCGAGGTCGTCGACCATGTCGTAGATGCCCGTCTGGCGCTCGGCGGTCTCGCGGAAGTGGGTGACGTCCAGAGTTCCGGTGCGCTCACGATACCAGTTTGCGACCGTTGCCGGGTAGAAGAACTCCACAGTTCTGGTGAGGTCGCGCCCGTCGAGGTCGGCGAAGCGCCATCCCTCCCGAAGCGTAGGTGCGGTCTTCAATGGGCGATAGTCGCCGTCGTCGTCGAGGGTGGCGATGTCGCGTGCCTCACGCGGGTCGTGGTAGGTGTCGAGACGCTCGACTCCAGCGTCGGCCGTATGGCGGAGTTCGTAGCTGCGCTCGCCGTCGGTGCCGAGCGTCGCAGTGATTAGCAGTTGGCCCCACTCGCGCGTGAGTCCGTCGACGAGCGTCTCGTAGCGCTCGCGCACGCCCAGTTCGGCGGCGTGTTCGACCCACCGGAGGAAGGCTTCGTTCGTCTCGCTCATCTCCTGCCAGTAGTGCCAGTTCGAGACGAACCACGGGTTTTCGGTTGCGAGTGCGTCGAACTCGGTCTCGCTCAATCCGTCGTGGCTCACCTCCGGCGTTGCGAAGACGTATCCCGCGTCGTCGCGCGTGGCCGACAGCCCATCGCAAGCCACGCCGTCGTCGGCGGCCTCACGGAGCGTCCCTAACTGTGTGTCGTTCATCAATCACCTGCCGCCGGCGTTGCGGTTCGCTTGCGCACGATGTCGAGCGCCTCCTCGACATCCGCACCCGCGTCGGCGGCGCGTTCGAGCAGCACGTCGGCCAGCAGCGGCTCGGTCCCGACCGCGCCGGCGTACCAGATGCGGTGCCCCTCGACCTCGGTGGGGATGTCGTAGCCTGCGCGGTAGTCGTCGGTCAGGCCCATGTCCTCGGGGATGTCCTCTTGGGTGTGGTAGCCGTCGGCGACGAACAGCGGCACGACGACGATATCTTCCGCGCCGAAATACTCGGTCACGTCGTCGACTTCGGGCTCTTCGTCCATGAACAGCGCGTGGACCTCGTCGAACCTGTTCATCCCGCGGACGCGCTTGGCGTGGTAGTGAATCGCCTTCGCGGAGTTCTCGTTGCGATTCGTGCCGTGGCCGACGACCGCGAGACCGACTCCCTCGCCCACATCGGGATTTTCGGTGACGGATTCGGCGCGCTGGACGATGACGTCGCTCATGGCAGGATGGGTGCCGACCGGGCCGCAGTAGTGGACGGTCTTGTCGACGTCGGCGGGTGTCAGGGTGGCCGTGTCGGCGTCGGTGCCATCCGAATCCCACAGCGAGCGGTCCCACTCGTCCAAGCGGAGTTCGCGCGGGATGACCTGCTCGGTGAAGTACCCCTCGCTCACGAACAGCGGCACGACGTAGACCTCATCGCTCTCGACGGTCCTGAGGACCTCCCGGAAGGAGGGTTCTTCCTTCCAGAACGCCTCGCGCACCTCGTCGAAGGCCCCCGCCGCGCGCACGGTGTCGGCGTGGGTGAAGGTCGGGTCGTGCGAGCCGGGATTCAGGTGCGAGCCGTGGGCGACGATGACCAGTGCCGGCATACCGAAACCGACGGGTGCGATCGATTTAGTGGCTTCGCCTCCTGCCACCGAAACGGGCCTCACCGCGTCAGGACCGACGAACGGGGGTTGCGGTCGGCGCGCGGGAACGCGCGAAGCGGGTGACTCGTGCGAGGGATGAGCGAAGCGACCAACGGGAGCGAGCGAATCGGCTGGGGAGGGTGTGGATTGCGGTTCTCGTTTGAGTCAGGGTTCGTGGTTTCGGTGCGGGCAGATCTTCGAATTTCGGTTCGCTGTTCTTTTCGTGACCGGAAGAAACAGTTGAGCCATGACTCTCGCTGCCGACACCAGACGCGCGGTGCGCCGAAATCCGTTCATCTTCGAGGCACTCCGGGCAGGCGTGCTCAACTACACTGCTGCCGCACGATTCCTCGACGTTGGTGACATCGACCCCGTGACCGCTGCGCTGCGGCGCTACGCCGAGGAACTCCCTGCCCACGAGCACACGGCGCGCAACGTTCGCGTGACGATGCAGAGCGGTCTCGGCGCAGTGGAGAAGGAGGACGAAAACGACGCGCTGCTCGCGGTCGGCGGGCGTGCGCTCGTCGGCGGGCGTGCGCTCGTTCCCGACGCAGGGTCGCTGACGGGCGTGCTCGCCACCGGGGAGGTCGATGCCCGAGCGCTCGCACACGTCCTCGACCGATTGGCCGTCGAGGATATCGACGCGGCGGCCGCGGGCGTGGCCGGCGACGCGCTTGTGGTCGTGGTGGGTCGGCGGGCCGGTCCCGACGCGGTACGGACCGTCGAGGACGCGCTCGCTGCGGTGGCGACGACTCCGACGGATTGAAGCGCTGGCTCCCGTAGGTGGGACGATGACGCTGCGCGTGGAGAACACCCTCACCGGCGAGCGCGAACCGTTCGAGCCACAGGACCCCGAGTCGGTACTGCTGTACTACTGTGGGCTGACGGTTTCGGACCGCGCTCACCTTGGCCACGCGCGCACGTGGGTCCATGTTGATGTGATGCACCGCTGGCTCGAATTTCTGGGCTACGAGGTGCGCCACGTCGAGAACTTCACCGATGTGAACGAGAAGATCGTCGCCCGGATAGGGGAGGACGACCTCGGCGACTCCGAGAACGCGGTCGCGCGCGGGTTCATCGAGAATACCATCGACGACATGCGCGCGCTCAACCTCAAGCGCGCGGCGGTCTATCCGCGCGTCTCCGAGCACATTCAAGAGATTATCGACCTCATCGAGCGGCTCGTGGAGGACGGCCACGCCTACGAATCGAACGGCTCAGTGTATTTCGACGTTGATAGTTTCGAGTCCTACGGTAAGCTCTCGAACCAGCGCCTCGGCGATATCGAATCGCAAGGCGATCCCGACGAGCGGAGCGAGAAACGCCATCCGGCCGACTTCGCGCTCTGGAAGGCCGGCGGTGTCTCGCCCGAGGCCGTTTCCGAACATCGCCACGACGAGGGCGTCGAGCCGTCGTCCGGACAGACCTGGGAGTCGCCGTGGAGCGAGGGCCGACCGGGCTGGCACATCGAGTGCTCGGCGATGAGCATGACACATCTCGACGAGACAATCGACATCCACGTCGGCGGGCGCGACCTCGTCTTCCCCCATCACGAGAACGAAATCGCCCAGAGTGAGGCCGCTACCGGCGAGGAATTCAGCAAATACTGGCTCCACGCCGACCTCTTCGAGTTCGACGACGAGAAGATGAGTTCGAGCCTCGGCAACTTCATCACTGTCGAGGAAGCCCTCAACGAATACGGTCTCAACGCGATCCGCACCTTCCTGCTGTCGGGCACCTACAACAGCACCCAGACCTACAGTGAGGCGGCCATCGAGGAGGCCACAGAGCGCGCCGAGCGCCTCGAACGCACCCACGAGCGAGCGGTCGCGGCGCTCGATGGTCCGGACGCCCGAACCACGGTCGAGGACGAGCGACTGCGTGAGGCCGTCGACGATACGCGCGAAGCGTTCACGACGGCGATGAACGACGATTTCAACACCAGAGGCGCGCTCGCGGCGCTGCTCGAACTCGCGACGGTCGTCAACTCCCGGCTTGACGCGGAGGATGAATACGACTATCAGGGGCTAAAGGACGCCGTCGAGACGTTCGAGGAGTTCGGCGAAGGAGTGCTCGGCCTGAACTTCACGGGTGAGGCGACGGGTGAGGTCGGCATGGCCGACAAACTGGTCGAACTCCTGCTCGACGTGCGCGAGTCGGCCCGCGAGGCGGACGAGTACGACCGCGCGGACGAGCTGCGGGCCGAACTGGAGGCGCTCGGCGTCGAAGTGCAGGACACCGACGACGGACCGACCTACCGCCTGGAGACGAGCGAATGAAATCCGGCGAACATTTCCTACTCAGCGTGCCCGTCGTCGGATATGTCCTCGGGCGGATGGACGAGCGCTCGCCCCGTCGGCTGGCAGCGTTTGCGGCCTACGGGCTGGGACTCGGCGTGCTCATCGACCTCGACCACTTCGTGCTCGCCCGACTGCGCGTCGGCGACTGGCGACATCTCGTCACCTGTCTTCGGAACCCGAAACGCGTGTTCACCGACCAGGAGCATCTCTTCGACGGGACGGGTGGAATGGCCAGCCTCAGGGTTCTGAGCCACGTCCTCGTCGGCGGCGTGCTGGTCACGCTCGCACGGCGCGTGAGTCGTCCGGTCGGAACACTGACGGCAGCAGTGCTCTACATGCACGTCCTTGCCGACTTGCTGCGTGACAACGATATCGTCTAGTCAGTCCCGAGCACGTCGATACAGGCCACGCGGTCGTCGTCGTCGAGGGCCATGATCTTCACGCCCATCGTGTTCCGGCCCACGGTCGAGATGTCGCCGACGCGCGTGCGGATTATCTGACCACCCTCACTCATCACCACGAGGTCGTCCTCCGCGGTGGCGCTCTCGATGGCCGTGACACGGCCGTTTCGCTCGTTGGTCTTGATGTCCCTGAGCCCCTTCCCGTAGCGCGACTGCGTGCGATACTCGTCCATCGGCGTGCGCTTGCCGTAGCCATTCTCAGTGACGGTCAGCAGGTCCGCGTCGTCCATGGCCGTGACCACTCCAGCGACCGCATCCTTCCCTTCGAGTTTGATGGCGTTGACGCCACGCGCGCTCCGACCCATCTCCCGGGCCTCTTCTTTGGGAAAGCGAATCGCCATTCCCTGTTCGGTGCCGATGAGCAGGTCGCCGCCGTCGTTCGTTACTGTGACATCGACGAGTTCGTCGCCGTCTTCCAATCTGGTGGCGACGAGTCCACCTGAGTGGATGTTTGCGAACTCGCTCGCACAGGTCCGCTTGACGTAGCCTTCGCGAGTGACCATCGTAAGACATTCCTCGTCGGTGAGGTCGTCGGTTGCCACGACTGCGGTGATGTCCTCACCGTCGTCGAGGTTCACGAGATTCACTGCCGACTTCCCGCGGGCAGTACGGCCCATCTCGGGAACTTCATAGACCTTCAGGCGGTGGACATACCCCCGATTGGTGAAACACAAGAGATAGTCGTGGGTGTTCGCCCGGAAGACCGATGAAACCCGGTCGCCGTCTTTGAGTTTCGTGCCGATGATCCCCTTCCCGCCGCGGCCCTGTGGGTCGAACTGACTCGCGGACATCCGCTTGATGTAGTCGTTTTCGGTCATCACCACGATGACCTCCTCGTCGGGGATGAGGTCCTCGTGCGTCACGGTGCCGTAGTCCTCGACGATGTGGGTCCGACGGTCGTCGGCGTACTCCTCCTTGACCGCCCGTAGTTCGTCGGTGATAACTCGGTCGAGTTCGCTATCGCTGCCGAGGATGGTTTCGAGGCGCTCGATTTCTCTTTCCACATCCCCATACTCGGCCTCGATTTCCTCGGCTTCGAGCGCTGTCAGACTCCCGAGCTGCATCCGCACGATGTGGGCGGCCTGTCGCTCCGAGAAGTCGTAGGCCTCACGGAGGTCGCTCTTGGCCGCGTCGCGGTCGTCGGCCGCTTGAATCAGCTCGACTACGTCGTCGGCGTTTTCGAGCGCCGTCAGCCGCCCGGAGAGGATGTGGGCGCGCTCCTTGGCTTCGTCGAGGTCGTGCTGGGAGCGTCGCCGGACGACCTCGCGGCGGTGGTCGAGGTAGTGCGAAAGGAGTTCTTTGAGATCGAGTACCTGCGGTTCGCCGTCGACCAGCGCGAGGTTAATCACGCCAAAGGTCTTTTCGAGACAGTGTTCGAGCAGTTGGTTCTCGACCACATCGACGAGCGCGCCGCGCTTGAGTTCGACCACGATACGGATGCCGTCCCTATCGGACTCGTCACGGAGGTCGCCGACGCCGTCGAGCGTGCCATCGTTGACGAGGTCGGCGATGTGCTCGACAAGTTTGGCCTTGTTCTGCTGGTAGGGGAGTTCGGTGACGACGATGCGCTCGTGGTTACCTGCCTCCTCGATCTCGTAGCTCGCACGCATCCGCACGCGACCGCGACCGGTGGTGTACGCCGAATGAATTGCCTCGCGGCCGACGATTTCCGCGCCCGTCGGGAAATCCGGGCCCTTGACGTGTTCCATCAGGTCCTCGACGGCACAGTTCGGATTCTCGATGAGATGGATGGTGGCATCAATGACCTCACCGAGATTGTGCGGCGGAACGTTAGTACTCATCCCGACGGCGATGCCCGAGGAGCCATTCACGAGCAGGTTCGGGAAAGCCGACGGGAGGACTTCGGGTTCTTCGAGGCGGTCGTCGTAGTTCGATTTGAAGTCGACGGTATCCTTCTCGATGTCCGCGAGCAGTTCCTCGGAGATCGGACTCATCCGGGCTTCGGTGTAGCGCATCGCGGCTGGCGGGTCGCCATCGACCGAACCGAAGTTACCCTGTCCATCGACCAGCGGGGCGCGCATCGAGAAGTCCTGTGCCAGCCGGGCGAGCGCGTCGTAGATGGCCGAATCGCCGTGCGGGTGATAGTCACCCATCGTGTCGCCCACGACCGAGGACGATTTCCGGTGGCCAGCGCTGCTGGTGACGCCCTCCTCGTGCATCGCGTAGAGGATGCGCCGGTGGACGGGTTTCAGTCCGTCGCGGACATCCGGTAGCGCACGCCCGGCGATGACGGACATCGCATAGTCGATGTAGGACTGTTCCATCTCGTCTTCGATGCGGACCGAATCGACGTTCGCGGCCGCGTTCGGTCCGGATTGGGGGATGTCTGAACTCATGGATTGGGGTTTATTGGATACTGAAACGAGGTTACAGCGCGACGGCCGCCGCGCTGTGGCGGCGCGGTTGCGGGGCGGCTGCCGTGGCGGTGTGGCTGCTGTGGCAGTACGGTTCCTGGCGGATATAGGGCGAGCGCCGAAGGCGTGAGGGCTTCGGCGGTGCTGTGCGGGGCAGTTGCGGTAGCAGTTCTACCGCGAGCGACCGCTGGGAGCGAGCGGGCCGAACAACCTCCAAAGGAGGCGACGACGGCTTTTTCCCATTTTTGCCAGCGAGCGAACGGAGTGAGCGAGTGCAGCAAAAAGTGGTCATATATCGACCCAGTCGGCGTCGGTCGCGTGGCTCTTGATGAACTCCCGACGGGGTTCGACCGCATCGCCCATCAGGACACTGAACATCTTGTCCGCGGCGGCGGCGTCTTCGAGGGTGATCTGCTTCAGAATCCTGTTCTCGGGGTTCATCGTCGTCTCCCAGAGCTGCTCGGGGTTCATCTCGCCGAGCCCCTTGAACCGCTGGACCTGCGTCGGGTTGCCGTCGCACTTCTCCTCGACGATGCGGTCTCGCTCCGCCTCGGTCATCGCGTCGTACGTCTCGCCGCGGTAGCGGACGCGGTACAGCGGGGGTTGCGCCGCGTAGACGTAGCCCGCCTCGACCAGCGGCCGCATATAGCGGTACAGGAGCGTCAACAGCAGCGTCCGGATGTGCGCGCCGTCGACGTCGGCGTCGGTCATCAGGATGATGCGGTGGTAGCGCGCCTCCTCGAGGTCGAACTCCTCGCCGACGCCCGCGCCGACGCCGGTGATGAGCGAGCGTATCTCGTCGTTCTCCAGGATGCGGTCGAGCCGGTGGCGCTCGACGTTCAGGATCTTGCCCTTGAGCGGGAGGATGGCCTGGAACGCGCGGTCGCGGCCCTGCTTGGCGGAGCCGCCCGCGGAGTCGCCCTCCACGACGAACAGCTCGGACTCGGCGGGGTCGCGGTTCTGACAGTCGGCGAGCTTGCCCGGCAGCGCCGTGGACTCGAGCGCCGACTTCCGGCGGGTGAGCTCCTCGGCCTTCTTGGCGGCCTTGCGGGCGCGCGCCGCCTCGGCGGCCTTCCGGACCACCGCCCGCGCGGTGTCGGGGTTCTCCTCGAAGTAGGTGCCCAGTTTCGCGTGGGTCACCGACTCGACGATGCCCCGGACCTCGCCGTTGCCGAGTTTGGTCTTGGTCTGGCCCTCGAACTGCGGGTCGGGGTGTTTGACCGAAATCACCG
>CAZJHA010000056.1:0-11005 GCA_964545755.1 uncultured Halobacteriales archaeon
ATCTAACCTCATCAGTTATGGCTGATGTCTGACTCGATGGGAACTACCGATATTCACCGCGACGTGGGCACCTGAAGAGCAAGACCGAGGTACGGTTCCCTACGGCTACGAGGTCGACCCACAGCAAGCGGGTGGAGCGGACGGCAAAAACACCGTGACAGTCGTCGGTCAGGGCGACCGTTCGGAGTACACCTTCTCGGTAAGCGACGACCTGCAGAAGTCCACGGCCAACGGTGCGAACATCAATACCGCCGACGACATCCGCCGTGGCTACGTTGCTGACGGCGAGGTCGGCATCAGCGCCGACAGCCACACGTTCTCCGGTACGCTGGAGACCATCAAGCTCAGTGGTGACGCCGAGGTCTACCTCAACGGCGAGCGGGTGAGCGATGACAAGATCGATGCCATGCGGGACAACGTCATCGAAGTCGCCGGCACCGGCTCGGCAGCCGACTACGACTTCGCGGCGACCAACGGCAACGACCCGCTCGAGAAGGTCACCTCGAACCAGGCGAACATCAACGCCAACGACGACATCTGGCGGACGACCGGCAACGGTCAGGTCGGCATCTCGAAGGACGCCTTCGGGTTCAACGGCGTGATCGACAGCCTCGAGGTCGACGGTGACGCCAACGTCTACGTCAACGGCCGGCAGGTCGATCCTGCAAACGAGCAGGACAACATGATCACCATCGTTGGAACTGGCGAGCGCGCGACCTGCCAGTTCACGACCGACCGGAACGCGATTGCACCGAGCAACGCCAACTACGCCAACACCAACGGTAACGACGTGATCAGCGGCGACACCAAGACCGGCGTGGTCGGCATCTCCGCCGACTCGAACGACTACAGCGGCGACATCACCAGTTTCAGTTCCTCTGGAGCTAACATCCAGGTCTACGTCGATGGCCAGCAGATCGACGAAGACGACGTCGCTAGCGACGCCTAAGGCCCCACCGTGGTCTTTCTTCGGAGCGGTCGGCCACTCTTCGACGGACAGTCTCATTTGGGTGGGCTATCGACCGTGTTCTTGCAGTCGTTCGAGCAATTCCAACAGTCGTGCATGGCCAGCCGGTGCGTACGCGAGCGCGAGCAGGACGAGCGCACGCGGGTCGTACTCGCCGGCGGCGACCGCCCGCCGGAGTTCACGCCGCGCTCTCTCGGTGTCGCCGGCCCGCAGCAGCCGCTTGCCGTACTTGTACTGTGCCTTTCGTTCGAGCGCGTCGCGGTGGGCCACGACGTCGGGCAGTCGGTCCGCGAGGTCCGCAATCACCGCCAGTTCGGTCTCGTACATCAGTTCGATGTCGGAACTCAGCGATCCTTCCCGACGGGTATAGTATGCGAGCGGCTCGGCCACGCGGGCGGGTCGGTAGCGGGCGAACAGCCGTGTCCAGAGATGGCGGTCCTCGGCTACCGGTAGGCGTTCGTCGAAGCGCTCCTCGGCGAAGCACTCCCGACGAGCGAGCACGGTCGGCATCGGTACCCCACCCTCGTAGAGGAAGTCGATATGATGGGTTTCGGGATTTTCGACAGGCAGTGCGGACTGGCGACGTTTTTCGCCATCCTCGACGAGATAGACGTCCGAATACACGACATCCGTGCCGTCGGCGATGGTCGCAAGTTGTTGTTCGAGCTTCTCGGGAAGCCAGCGGTCGTCGGCGTCGAGGAAGGCGACCAGTTCGCCGGTCGCGGCGTCGAGACCGCGATTGCGCGCCGCCGCGAGGCCCTGTGGTTGCTGAAAAAGATAGGTGAAACCATCGACGCAGGTGGCGAGCTCGCGGAGCCACGGCACGCCGGAGCTATCGACGACGACGAGTTCGATGTTGCCGTGGGTCTGGGCGGCGATGGATTCGAGCGCCGGGCCGAGATACTCGCTGTCGTCGTAGGTCGGCACGATGACCGACACTAGCGGGCCATCGCCCTGCTGGAGCGAATCGGGCAGCGAGACCTCGGACTCCGCCATCGCCGATGGTGATTGGCCCGGTCGCATGAACGTTTACCTTTGGAGTCGGCGCGGCGAGCGATGGACGGAAAGGTACTAACCGGCGCGGCGAGGACTCGAAGGCGAATGCGGGACGTGCTGCTCATCACCGTCGATTCGCTCCGGGCCGACCATCTCTCGTCGTACGGCTACGACCGGGAAACGACCCCGTTCGTCGACCGGCTCGCGGCGAACGGCCACCGCTTCACAAACGCCTTTGCTCACGCCTGTGCGACCCGTGCCTCGTTCCCGTCGATTCTCACATCCTCGACCGCCCTGATGTACGGTGGCTACGAGCGCCTCTCGGACAACCGAACGCTCATCACGGAAGCGCTGCCTGCCGCCTACCGTGCTGGAGGATTCCACTCGAACCTCTATCTCTCGTCGGAATTCGGCTACTCTCGGGGATTCGATGCGTTCTTCGACTCGAAGAGCGATCCTTCGCGGGCGGCACGATTGAAAGGAGCTGTCGAGGAGCGCCTCGACGAGGACGGCTGGCTCTACGGCGTCCTCTCGAAAGCGGTCGACGCCGCCGAAAAGGAGGCCGGCATCAACGTCGGTTCCGCGTACGTTCGGGCCGACGACATCACCGACAGGGCAATCGCGTGGGCCGACGGCCAGCGCGACGATCCTCGGCTTCTCTGGACGCACTACATGGATGTGCACCATCCCTACCGCCCGCCCGAGCGTCACCAGCGTGCGCTCGATATCGACCCCATCTCCGAGCGCGAGGCCATCAGGCACCGCCGGAAGATGATCGAGGACCCCGAACGCGTGACCGACGACGAACGCGAGACACTCCTCGACCTCTACGACGCCGAAATTCGCTTCACTGACGCTGAAATCGGCCGACTGGTCGACCGCGTTCGTGAGGCGTGGGGCGAGGATACGATGGTGATTTTCACCGCCGACCACGGCGAGGCGTTCGGCGAGCATGGTGGATATAGCCACACCCAGACCTTCCACGACGAGGTGTTGCATGTGCCGCTGGTCGTAAGTTCCGGGGCCAATAGCTCGGCTGCAGTCCACAATGAACTCGTCGGGCTAGCCGACATCACACCAACCGTCGTCGATTACGCGGGCGGCGAACAGTCCGACACGTTCGTCGGCTGGAGCCTTCGACCGCTGCTCGACGGCGAGAGCGACTGGCCGCGCGAGCACGTCATCGGCGACTGGGCCGAGGGCAACCGTGGCGGTGGCGAGCGTCGGTTTGCCTACCGCGACCGTCGCTGGAAGTACATCGAGTGCGGCGAGTCGAGCGTGCTCTACGATCTCGATGCCGACCCCGGCGAGCACGCCGATGTCGCGGACGCCTACCCCAAGGTGTGCGAGCGCGTTCGTGGGGTGCTCGATGACCACCGCGAACGAATCGCCGCAAGCACCGACGATCTCCGCACCGTGGAGATGGACGAAAGCACGAAAGAGCGCCTCCGCGACCTCGGGTACGCGGAGTGACCATCGTCGATGCGCATTGGTCAGACCTCCGTCGTCAACTTCCTCTCGCAGGTCGCTACGTCCGTTTTTGGCTTCGTCGTCACCGTCTATCTCACGAACGAACTCGGGGCCGCGGTGTTCGGCAACTATGCCCTCGCGGTCTCCGTGCTGGTCTGGATGAAGGTCCTCGGCGGGCAGGGTATCCAGATGGCCATCCGCAAGCGCGTGAGCGAGGGTCACATGGAAGAGGAGTATTTCGGCGGCGGATTGCTGTTGCAGTTGGGTGCCGTTGCCGTGCTCGCCAGCGGCGTGGTCGTCTTCCGCGAGCCACTCAACGACTACCTCAGAACCGAGACGGCGCTCGCGCTGGTTACGCTGCTCGTCACCGGATTATTGCTCTGGCAGGTCCGCGCGGCACTCGAAGGCCGCCACCGGGTGGCGCTGTCTTCGCTGCTCGGCCCGCTCGATAGGACTGTTCGCGGCGCGCTCCAGATCGGCTTCGTGGCTGTCGGTCTCGGAACCGTGGGCTGGCTGCTGGCCGGCTATGCCGTCGCGGAACTGGTGACGGGGTTCGTCGGGCTGGCCCTGCTCGCTATCCGTCCGCGACTGCCGACCCGCGAGCAGCTCCGGAGCCTCCTGAACTACGCGAAATATTCGTGGTTTTCGGGCGTCGAATCGCGCACCTTCGCCTCGATGGACACGCTGGTGCTCGCCATCCCGGCCTTTACGATTTCCTCTGGCCAAATCGGTATCTACGAGGCCGCGTGGAACCTCGCGTCGGTGCTCGCGGTGTTCGGGGCCTCGGTCAGCACGACGCTGTTTCCGGCCATCAGCGAACTGTCGAGCGCCGGCGCGGAGGGCATCGAGGGTCTCATCGACGACGCGGTGGCCTTCTCCGGCCTGTTCGTGATTCCGGGCTTCGTGGGCTGTGCCGTCGTCGGGCGGCGCGTGCTCGCCATCTATGGTCAGGAGTTCGCGCGCGGGTACACGATACTGCTCGTGCTCGTGGCCGCCAGAGCACTCTACGTCTATCAATCGCAGTTCACGAACGTGCTCGCGGCCATCGACCGGCCCGACAGCGCCTTCCGGGTGAACGTCGCCTTCGTCGCCACCAATCTCGCCCTCAACGTGGCGCTCGTCGCCGTTCTGGGATGGCTCGGTGCGGCCATCGCCACCGCAACCTCGGCGGCAGTGGGGATAGTGCTCTCGTACTGGTCTCTCCGACGATACGTCGCGGTTCCGATTCCGGTCGGTGAACTGGCGAGTCAGGTCCTCGCGGCCCTTGTGATGGGTGGCGTGGTTCTCTTTGCGCGCGGGTACGCCGGCGCGGGCACCGTGTGGACCGTCGTGTTGGTCGCCATCGGTGGCGGCGTCTATTTCGTCGCGTTGACCGTGCTCTCGCAGCGCTTTCGGGCGACCGTCCGGCGGAACCTACCGACTGCGGGCTGACCGACCACATCGGTGCGTTCAAGCAACCACGACCGCGACTATCCTGAAACGCCTCCATGACCGACGCGACCCGCGACGCCCAAAATCTCCTGTTCGTCTGTGTGGACTGTCTGCGCGGCGACGCCATCCGGAACGGGTGGGGCGAGACGCCGTTCATCGATTCGCTGGTTGAGCGCGGGCGCTCCTATACCGACCTCTACGCATCGGCGACGACCACGACCCCGTGCGTGGCGAGTCTCATGACCGGCCAGTACGGCGAACACAACGGCGTGCGCTCGCTGCGAGAGGCACGACTCGCACCCGGAGCGACGACGCTCGCCGAGCATCTCCGCGAGGCGGGCTACGAGACGACCGCGATGGTCACAGGGCCACTGGTCCCGGCAACCGACCTTGACCGCGGGTTCGTGGGGTATCACTACCGCGAGAACGAACAGTCACTATTCGACGAGTGGTCGTGGACCGCCGCCGACCGGCTCGACGGTCTCGATAGTCCATTCTTCTGCTATATCCACCTCTGGGAGCTTCACGAACCAGTGTCGGTACCGGCGCGCTACGATCACGAGGAGTTCGGACGCTGGCCCTACGAGCGTGCGCTCTCGGCGCTCGACGCCCACCTCGAACACCTCGTCGAGCACGTTCCCGGAGACACGGTCGTGGCGCTGCACGGCGACCACGGCGAGAGCATCACGTGGCGCGACAATCCCGTCCACGACGCCGCAAAGCGTGCCCGCGATAAGGCCCGCTACGAGTTCGGTCTCGCCACCCGTCGTGTCGAGCGTGCGCTCGACCGCTTCGCTGAACGTCTCGCGCCCGCACCAATCGACGACCACTTCATCGAGGACGGCCACGGCGAGACGGTCTTCGACCACGCCGCGAACGTCCCGCTCGTGCTCACCGGACCGGGAATCGAGGCGAGCCGTGAGACGGCCGTCTGTCGCCAAATCGACGTGCTGCCGACGCTGCTCGACGTGCTCGGTGTCGATGTCGTGCTCGATGTCGATGGCGACTCGCTCACCGGTGACGTTGACGACCGCGACGCCTACGTCCGGGCCTGCGGCGCGGCGCTTCGCGGGCAGGAGAACTGGCTGCGCGCCCTGCGGACCGCCGACTGGAAATACGTCACGTATCCGGGCCGCGACTGGGAAGCCGAACTGTATGACCTCACCGTGGACCCGGCCGAGCGCCGACCGGTTTCGGACCCGGAACGCGAGCGGGAACTCGCAGAGCGGCTGCCCGACTTCGAGGCAGTCGATTCGGAGCGACTCGCCATCGACGAGCGCCTCCGGGCACTTGGCTATCGCTGACGTTCAGTGGGGGGGGGGGCGAGGACGAGGTCCTGCAGGAACGAAAGCCGAAGGCGTTTGGCGCTGCGGTGTGGCCCTCGAAGCAATGACGTTCGCCGACTGGCTCGCCGAAACGAGAGCGCGGGTCGCACGCGAGGGAATGGACGGTGTCCGTGCGAGCGCGTACGGACTGTGGATGGGTGCGCTCCGCCGAGCCGACCGCTTCGCCGACCCCGGCGTGAACGTCTACGACCGCTCGTGGAACGCCCTCGTGATTCTCGACGGCTGTCGTGCGGACGTCCTTCGTGGTGTCGCCCCCGAGTACGACTTCCTCGACAACCCGGGCACGCATCGCTCGCCGGGGTCCACGTCCTACGAGTGGATGGAGCGCACGTTCACCGACGAGTATGCCGACGAAATGAAGGAGACAGTCCACGTGAGCGCGAACCCATTCACCCATCAGTATCTCGATGCCGAGCGGTTCGCCCTGCTCGATGAAGTCTGGCGCGACGGTTGGGATGAGGAGGCGGGAATCGTGCCGGCCCGGCCCGTGACCGACCGCGCGATTCGTGCCGGCCGCGAGCGAAATCGCGGTGAGCGCCTGCTCGTCCACTACATGCAGCCTCATTTCCCGAGCGTACCGTGCCCGCTCGGCGGTGCCGCGACCCTCGAAGAATGGCGCGATGGCCGCGAGATGGCGTGGCAGGGACTCCGCTCGGGCGAGTTCACCGAACGCGAGGTCTGGCAGTCCTACGTGGCGAACCTCCGATACGTGCTCGACGAACTTACGGTCCTCCTCGACAATCTCGACGCCGAGTGCGTCGCCATCACTGCTGACCACGGTAACGCCAAGGGCGAGTGGGGAATCTACGGCCATCCGAACGTCCCGCTGGACGTGCTCCGTACGGTCCCGTGGTTCGTGACGAGCGCGACCGACCGCCGAACGCGCGACCCCGATGTGGACGCGACCGAACAGGGAGAGACCACTGGTAAAACAGTCGCTCAGCGGCTCCAAGCGCTCGGCTACGCCGAGGAAGAGACTGGCTGACGGTCCGACGACCGGCGGTCGACGTCACTGCGTCCGAGGATACTCGGCGACGCTCTCGTGCTCCCAGATGAGGTCGAAATAGCGCTTCAGCCCCGCGACGAACGAGCCGTTCTCGGTGAGTGCGGCCTGTCGCATCGACAGCGGGACGTCCTTCTCCTCGACGAGGACGATGGCCCGTCCGGTCTCGTAGTCCATGCTCGGGTCGGCGAGCGTGCCCCGCCACGGGAGCTTTTCGGTGCTGAATCGCAGCCCCACGGCCGGATACTCGCCCTCGATTCGCTCGACGATATCGGCCTGAATCGCGGCATTGTCCCCATCGAGATGGTCGGGGTGAAGCATGAGTACGCGGATGTCGATGTCGTGCTCGATGGCGTCGGCGAGCGCCGGCGCGACGGTGTCGAGATACTCGAAGCTCTTGGTGATGATGCGCAGCTGCTCGTCGGCCTCGTGGTAGAGCCGTCGGGTCTCGCTCTCGCTCGGCTCGCCGACGTCGACGACCGAGAACAGCTCCTCGGTGGGGGTGACGTCCTCGCCGGCGCGTTCGTAGCGCGGGCCGAACTCATCCAGAAACGGCCCACGGCGCTCGTCGAGGTCCGCACGAAACCCCTCGTAGTCCTGCCGGCGGTTCTCGACGGCACGTTCGAGGATGGCTTCGGGCGAACGGGGCTGGTAGCGTTTGGGCCGCTCGGGAATCACCTCCACGAACCCGCGGTCGGCGAGCGCGTCGAGCACGCCGTAGACGCGCGCCTTCGGAATCCCCGTGCTCTCGGCGAGCGTCGGCGCGGTCGTCCGTCCTAATGTAAAGAGTTCGGTCAGCGCGCGCTCCTCGTACTCGGTGAGACCCAGCCTGTCGAGGGTCCCCGTGGGGTCGCTCATACCGACCCTCCGGCGGGCGGGGTTGTAAACGCGCCGTCGGGGAAAGGTATTTATCCCCGCGTCGCAATTAGTGACTCGGAGAGCGAGTAACTATGGAATCCGACACTGACGACGAGCATCTCGCGGACGTCCCTGACGGCTGTGGCTGTGCTGAGGTCTGGGAGCACCTGAGCGAGCGCCGCGAGGAGTGAACGCGGCCCAAAGCGAGTGCCAAAGGGTTTTGCGCATGGCCCGCCGAGGGCCGTGAAATGGCCGACCGCGGCGACGTCTGTGTGCTGATTCCGACCTACGAAGAAGCCGCGACCATCGGTGGCGTCATCGACGGGTTCACCGACCGCGGCTTTTCGAACGTCCTCGTCGTCGACGGTCACTCGACCGATGGAACGCGGGAAATCGCCCGCGACCACGGTGCGCGCGTCATCGAGCAGTCCGGCCGCGGGAAGGGTGCCGGCAAGGGCCAAGCCGTCCGCGAGGGTATCGCCCACTCGACGGCCCCCTACATCCTGATGCTCGACGGCGACGGTACCTATCGCCCGGCCGACGCCGAGGCGCTGCTCGAACCCCTCTTGAGTGGGGAGGCCGACCACGTCATCGGCGACCGCTACGCCGACATGGCAGACGGCGCGATGACGCGGTTCAACGGGTTCGGCAACGGACTCATCAACCGCGCCTTCCGCATCGTTCACGGCCGCGACGTCGGCGACGTTCTCAGTGGCTATCGTGCGTTCACCCGCAGGTCCTTCGAGCGCTGTCATCCGACGGCCGAGGGGTTCGGCATCGAGACCGAACTCGCCGTCGAGTGCGTCAAACATGGAATTGCCACGACAGTGGTGCCCATCACCTACCACGCCCGGCCCGCCGAATCGGAGACGAACCTCCGACCCGTGCGCGACGGCGCGCGCATCCTGCTCACGCTCTATCGGTTGGCCAAGACGAACAACCCCCTCTTCTACTTCGGCAGTGCCGGCGCGCTCTCGGGGGTCGTCGGCGCGCTGCTGGCCGCCTATGTCCTCGCCGAGTGGCTGCTACGGGGAATCTCTCACGAAGTGGTCGCGGTCGCGGCGGCCTTCGCGGTCATCGTCGGCGTCCAGTTGGTGATGTTCGGCGTGCTCTCGGACATGATTCTCGCCATCAACCGCGAGCAGACGCGCCGGTTCGAGAGCCTCGTCGGGAGCGCCGAGCGGCCGAACGTCGGTGGACACGGTCCCCAAAACGACGACACGCGAAGCGCCGACGCCCGGCCGGACGGTCCAGAGCGCGTCGAGCGAGTGAGCGGTCGGTCCGGCGAGCGCGATTAGAACAGCGACCGGAGCCAACCCAGCAGTCCAACGGAGGCCGAGCGGCGGTGTTTTTCGAAGACCGGGTGGAGCGCGTCGAGCAGGTCGTCCTCGGAGTCGAACCGTTCCTGTCCCGTGCGTTCGAGCGCCGTCGAGAGTGCCAACCCGTTGCCGGCCGGGTCGCAGGGGATGTCGGGGTCGTCGAGTGTACGAACCAGCGTCGCCGAATCGATCGGGTAGGAGACGTCGGCGCGGTCGAGGCGCTCGGCGAGCGCGGCGATGCCGAACGCGAGGCTCTCCGGCTCGTCGGCGTCGTCCTGTGGCGGTCGGACACCCATGCCCGGACGTGGCGACCGAGCGACGAAAACCCTGCGACCCGTCCGTCGCGTACGTCGGCGGACGCCCCTCGTTCAGCGAGGAGGGGCGAACGCGGCGGTATCGGGGGCGAGACGGGACAGTCGCATCGCGTTCGCGGTGACGAGAAGGGTCATGCCGACGTCACCAACGAGCACCGCCAGGACGACCGAGACGAGACCGAACGGCACGCCGATGGCGAGGAGTGCTTTCGCACCGAGACTCCCGCCGATGTTCTGACGGATGACGCCGTTGGCGGTGTTCGAGAGCATATAGAGGTACGGGAGCTTCGAGAGGTCGTCGGCCATCAGCGCGATGTCCGCCGTCTCCAAGGCCGTATCGGTGCCGGCCGCGCCCATCGCTATGCCCACCGCGGCGGTCGCCATCGCCGGCGCGTCGTTGATGCCGTCGCCGACCATCGCCACCGTGCCATACTTTCGGTTCAGCGCTTCGATGCGTTCGACCTTCTCCTCGGGTAGGAGTTCGGCATGGTACTCCTCGACGCCGACCGCCTCGGCAATCGTCCTCGCGGTGCCCTCGTTGTCGCCGGTGAGCATGACCACCGTCTCGACACCGGCGTCGTGGAGTCTGTCGACGGCGGCCCGCGCGTCGGGCCGCACCTCGTCGGCGATGGCGATGACGCCTTCGAGTTCGCCCTCGGTGTCGCCGGACTCCATCCGGCTCGCTGTCGGGCTACGCCCGGCTCGCCCGACGAGCACGACCGTCTTGCCCTCGCCCTGCAAACGGGGAATCGTCTCGGTCATCAAGTCGAGACAGCCATCGCGGTCGGCACACCGACGCCGTGTGTCTTCGAGTGCACCCCCGCCGTCCGTCGTGAGATGAACGTGGTCGAGATCGAACCCGAGCTCTTCGAACAGCCCCGGCTTGCCCGCATAATGCGTTTTCCCGTCCAAATCCGCGCGGACGCCCTTGCCGGTGATGCTCTCGAAACCGTTGATTGCCCACTCGTCGACGCCGCGTTGGTCCGCTCGCTCGACGATTGCGTCGCCGATGGGGTGTTCACTGCGCTGTTCGAGGCCGCGAGCACAGCGGAGCACGTCCTCCTCGGTGTTCTCGTTGAGCGCAACGACGTCGGTCACGGTGAGTTCGCCCTTCGTGAGTGTCCCGGTCTTGTCGAAGGCGACGGCGTCGACCGCGCCCATCGTTTCGAGGTGGTTGCCACCCTTGATGAGGACGCCGTTTTTCGCGGCGCTCGTGATGCCCGAGACGACCGACACCGGTGTCGAAATGACGAACGCGCACGGACAGGCGAGCACGAGGAGCGTGATGCCCCTGACGAACC
>CAZJHA010000057.1:0-10945 GCA_964545755.1 uncultured Halobacteriales archaeon
TGCCCGGCCCCGGCGGCCGAACCAGTTGCGGGGTTGTGCCGATTGTCTCATGAGCCTATCCCGTTGCATCAGCGGGTATTTATACAGCCACTCATCCGGTGCAGAAGCTACTGGGTCGCGAGCGAGAAACAGCCGGTTGCATGACGGGCACGGATGGGCGAGCATGAGCGTACTCGATGGGAACCGCCTCTATATCGCCTCCGAGGCGTCGGGCTACACCACCGGCGAGATCGTTCTCGTTGATGGCGGGATGAACGCAGTTCAACAACGACGTACGACACGAACACAACCATGAAATTCGGGATTTTCTACGAACACCAACTGCCACGACCGTGGGAGGCGGGCGACGAACAGCGACTGTACGAGGAGGCGCTCGAACAGGTCGAACTCGCCGACGAGTTGGGCATCGACTACGCGTGGGAGGTCGAACACCACTTCTTGGAGGAGTATTCACACTCTTCGGCCCCCGAAGTGTTCCTCGCGGCGGCGGCCCAGCGCACCGAGGACATCCGACTCGGACATGGGATCAAACTCATGCCGCCGCAGTACAACCAGCCCGCACGGGTCGCCGAGGAGGTCTCGACGCTCGACCTCGTTTCGAACGGCCGCGTCGAGTTCGGGACGGGCGAATCCTCGTCGGCGATGGAGTTGGAGGGATTCGGCATCTCCCGCGACGAGAAGGAGGAGATGTGGAAAGAAGCCGTTGAGGAGGTGACGAACATGATGACGATGGAGCCGTATCCGGGCTGTGATGGCGACTACTTCGCAATGCCCGCCCGGAACGTCGTGCCCAAACCCGCACAGGACCCTCACCCGCCGCTGTGGGTTGCCTGTTCGGGCCGCTCGACCATCGAGCAGGCCGCCCGCAACGGGCTTGGCGTACTGAGCTTCGACTTCGCTACCGCCGAGGAAACCGAAGAGTGGGTCGATATCTACTACGAAACACTCAAAGAGGAGTGTGACCCGCTCGGCCACGCGGTCAACCCCAACTTCGCGGTCGTGAGCGGCTTCTCGTGCCACGAGGACGAAGACATCGCCTACGAGCGCGGCGCGGAGGGGTTCGCCTTCTTCCAGTATGCGCTTGCCCACTACTACGGCGCGAGCGACCACGCGCCCGGCTACACGAACGTCTGGGGGGAATTTCAGGACATCGGCGCGGAGGCCATCATCGAGGGTAACGAGGGCGATGGCGCTATCGGGACGCCCGAAGGGGTCCGCAACCATCTCCGCGACCTCGAAGACGTGGGTGTTGACCAGGTCATCTTCGTCCAGCAGGGCGGGAACAACAGTCATGAACACATCTGTGAGTCACTCGAACTGTTCGCCGAGGAGGTCATGCCCGCGTTTCACGAGCGCGACGACGAGCACGTCGCAAAGAAGATGGACGACCTCGAACCGTACATCGAGGACGCGCTCGACGGACGCGACACGCCGGAACCGCTGGACGAATCCGAGACGCCGGTCGTCGAGCCGTAATTCGGCAATCGCCAGCGCGAAACGTAGCCGATTCAGTCCTCGTCCGTCACGACCCGGTTTTCGAGCGTGCCGATACCCTCGACCGAGAGCGTGACCTGATTGCCATCATCGAGGAAGCGTCCGAGTTCCAGCCCACAGCCCTCTCCGACCGTGCCGCTGCCGATGACGTCGCCGGGATGCAGCGTCTCGTCTTCCGAGACGTGGGCGACGATCTCCACAAAGGAGTGTTCCATCGCGCCGGGCGTGCCTTCCGACCACGTCTCGCCGTCGACCGCGGCGGTCATCGTCGCGCCCTCGATATCGAAAGAGTCGGGTGTCACGAGATACGGCCCGAGCGCGTTGGCGAAGTCCTTACCCTTCGCTGGCCCGAGGTTCCCCTCCATCTCGCGGCCCTGCACATCGCGCGCGCTGAAGTCGTTGAATATCGTATAGCCCGCGATGTACGAGTCGGCCTCCTCGACGGGGATGTCGCGTCCCTCGCGGCCGATGACCGCCGCGAGTTCGAGTTCGAAATCCATCAGGTTCGAGGCGTCGGGCCAGAGAACCGTCTCACCAGTACCACAAACCGAATCGGGGTTACCCTTGTAGTAGATGGGTTGCTCGTACCAGACGTCCGGCACGTCCTCGCCCATCGTGTTTTCGACGTGTTCTTCGAAGGCCATGCAGTCCCGCAGCGAGTTCGGGCGCGGGAGCGGACTCAGGAGCCGAACTTCCGCGGGGTCGAAGACGACGCGTGCGCCGTCCGGGCCGTGCTCGCGCCCGTGGTTTTCGACGAACGAAACGACTTCGCGGGCGGCTTCGATAGCGCGCTCGCCGCGTTCGAGAAAGGTGAGCATCTCTGGTGGGGCGATGGCTTCGGCGAGTTCCACAGGTGTCGCCTCGCCCCGCTCGTCGAGCACGCAGGCGTAGCCGGTGGTCACGTCGGCGAGTCCCGACTCAGTCCTGATACCGACCCGTCGCTCGGGTCCAAGCGGTGTGTCAACCTCGAATGTGGCGAGTTTCATAGATGAACGTCCGTGCCCGCCCACGTATAATTTCGCCCGAACCCTCGTGGATTTATGAGTCCACGGAGCCAGCGGGCTGCATGGTCATCCGCTCGTTCGAGGGCACCACACCGGACATCCACGAATCGGCGCGCATCGACGAATCGGCGGTCGTCATCGGCGACGTCACCGTTGAGGCCGAGGCCAGCGTCTGGCCGAACGTCACGTTGCGTGGCGATTCGGGCACAATCGCCCTCCGTGAGGGCGCGAACGTCCAGGACAACGCCGTCTGTCACGAGGGCTGTGAGATCGGCCCGCACGCGACCGTCGGCCACACGGCCATCGTCCACGCGGCGACGGTCGGCGAGCGCGCGATGGTCGGGATGGGCGCGACCGTGCTCGACGGTGCACGCGTCGGAACGGAGAGCCTCGTGGCCGCGGGCAGTGTCGTCACCGAGGACACTCATGTGCCGGCGAACACGCTCGTCGCCGGCACGCCCGCTGAAGTCCGCAAGGAAGTCGACGAGTCGCCGTGGACGTACGCCGGCGAGCACTACGTCGAACTGGCGAAGCGCCACGACCGTTCGGCCGAGCGCATCGACTGACCTACCTACCACAACCGTGCGGCCGTGGCGAGCACCCACGCCGAGAGACACGCCGAGCCGACGAGTTCCGGTATCGCCAGCCCGCCCGGCGTGCCCGCGCCGAGCCACACCACCCAACCGAGGACGTGCACGAGCGCCAGCGCGAGCGTGGCAAGACCGCGGCTCCGTGCCCCAGCGCGCACGTCGCCAATTCCATAGAGGACGAACGCGACGGTGAACGCGAGGAAAAAGCCGATTGCCACGAGACCGTGCTCGGGAGCCGGTAGCGCGAACACGCCGATGAGGGCGAGCGAGACCGCCGAAAGCGAGAACGCAACGCTCGCGGCGGCATGCAACAGCGTTCGGGCATCTCTGGCGAGCACGACAGCGAACGGCAACGCGAGCAACCCCGCTACGAGCAGTCCGCCGTTGAACACCGCCGTCGTGGTCCACCCAGCGCGCCCGAGGTCCGACAGCGCGCTCGTCGCCATCGAGAACCGCGTCGAGAGCAGGATGGCCGCGCCGATTGCCTTGAGTGAAACGAGAATCGAGAGCACGCCGAACACCGCGGCGACCCTGTTCGCTCTCCGTGTGTCCCCCATGGTTCCGGACGACCGGCTCGTCACGAGTCGAGAGGCGGTCCGTCGAGTCTTCAGAGTACCGGTCGGCACAACGTGACCGGTCCGAGTCAGGACGACCGCGCGGTGACAGTGATACCGACGAGGATGACTGTCCCGCCGACGACGGTGACGGCGCTCGGCACCTCACCGAGCAAGAGGAGGGCGAGCAGCGCGCTGCCGATTGGCTCGCCGAGCAGCGAGACGCTGACGACGCTCGATTCGAGGTGGGCGAGCGCCCAATTGAGAACCGTGTGGCCGAATATTCCGGGGCCGACCGCCATCCCAACGAAAAGGAGCCACTCGCTCGCGGGATAGTCGACGAGCGCCGCGCCGTCGGCAAGCGTGAGCGCGAACAACACGACCGTGCAGACCGAATAGACGACGATGACGTACGGAATCAGGGGTATTCGCTGGCGGAGCGAGCGCCCGGCGAGCACGTAGCCCGCCGCACAGACCGCGCCGACGAGTGCGAGGACGTTCCCATAGAGTGGAGCCGGGCCGGCGACCGCTCCCGTAATCGAGTCGCCGACCGACAGCACCGCGATACCAACGAGCGCGAGCGCCATCCCGGCGAGCGTCCGCCGGGTGACGTGCTCGGCGAGCAGCCACGACGCGCCGGCGGCGACGAACAGCACTTGGGACTGGACGATGGTGACCGAGGCGGCGACGCTGGTGAATTCGAGACTCTCGAACCACGATGCGAAATGGACCGCGAGCGCGATTCCACCTGCACCCGCGACGAGCCAGTCCCGGTTCGTGAGACGGCCGAACGCCTCGCGGTGGCGCGCGACGGCCAGCGGCGCGAGCAGAAGGGTGGTGAAGAGCACGCGGTAGAACGCCTTCACGATGCTCGGTGCGGAACTGTAGCGCACGAGGATGGCGCTGGTGCTGACGGCGACGACCGCGAGGGCCAGCGCCGCGAGCGGGGGCGTTGTGCGCTCGATGCGACCAATGACGTTGCTCACGGCGACGCGACGATGAGGGTGTGCTTACCGGTTTGGATTCGGATTACTCCGCGTCGTCGGGTACGTCGAAGTCGTGGAAATGTTCGCCTTTCTCCTTGGTGAGGATGTTCAAGGCTGCGGCCGCGCCGTCGCCGGCCGCGATGACCGCCTGCCACTCCTCGGCCCGGACCATCGCACCGGTGGCGTAGGCGTCATCGACTGTGGTCTCCATCGTCACGTCGACGTCGACCACGTCTTCATCGGTGAACTCGCAGCCCAGCTCGTCGGCGAGGTCGCGCTTTGCACCCGTCGCCAGAATCACGTAACTCGCCTCGTGGTCGCCGTCTTCCGTCGAGACGGTGAAGCCGTTTTCGTCTGCTTCGACGTCAGTTACCTGGGTGCCTTGGTGACGCTCGACGCCGAACTCCTCGACCTGTGCGCGGGCGTCCTCCATGAACGCCGAGCCGTCTTGGCTTTCGATGCCGAGGTAATTGAACAGGTGGGCCTTGTGCATCCACGTCTCGTCGGTGTCGAACGTTTTCGTACTGAGACCGTTCTTCGCGGTGAACAGCGCCGCGCTGAGTCCGGCCGGTCCGCCACCGACGACCGCGACATCTGTTGCTGTCATACGTTCGGAGTACGACCGCAAACGGGATAAATCGTGCGTGACGGGTCCGCGACGCGGTGGCGGCCCTACCGCGACTCGCGCTGTTCGACCTTGTTCAACTCGATGAGCAGCCGGAACATCGCCTTCACGAGGTTGTCGTCGACATCGAAGCGTTGGGCGTTCTCGCCGGCGCGTTCCATCACGCGCTGTTCTTGGGATTCGTCGGTCGTCGGCAGGCCCTGCTCGCGTTTGACCTCGGCGATGGCGTCGGCGACGTAGGTGCGCCGGGCGATGTGTTCGACGATCTCGCGGTCGATTGTCTGAATTTCCTCGCGCAGCTCGTCGAGGCTCATTCCGTCCGTGCGCCGTCGGTCCGGCTCGTCGTCAGCCATGTACTCCCATCGTACTCGCTCCACGCCTCTTGTACCTTCTTCAATCCTTTGCGCTCGCCGACTGCGACGTAGCTCGGCCCGGTGCCCGACAGCGAGACGCCCGAGACGTGTCCGAGCGCCTCCATCGCCGGTGCGGTCGGAAAGTCGAGCGCCGCACAGAACGCCAGCCCGTTTACCGACATCGCGCGCTCGTACTCGCCGGCGAGCGCTCTCTCGACGGCAACCTCGACGACGGGCGCGACCCGCTCGCAGCGCGCCACATCGGCCTCGGCGCTGAACGCGCGCTCGTCGGGCGTCCACACCAGTACGTCCCAGTCGACCGTTCCATGCGCGAGCACCTCGTCGGCCGTGTTGTCGGTGACGGTGACGCCGCCGAGCATGCTTGCGCTCGCGTCGTCGAACGCTCCGGTAACTGTGACTCCCACCTCGCGCGCGGCACGCACGCCGAGTCGGGCGGCATCCGCGAGCGAGAGCGTCCCGTCCTCGCCGACCGCCACGCCGAGCGCGTCGCACGTCGCCAGCACCGTGGCGTTCGCCGCGGCGCTCGAACTCTTCAACCCGGCGGCCATCGGTACCTCGCTCTCGGTCTCCACCCGTGCGCCCTGCCCGTCGCCGCATTTTTCGACGACGAGTTCGACACACCGCTCGATGAGACGCGTGTCCGCGTCGGGCGCGCCCGCAATCACGCCGGTTACATCGCCGCTCCGAGCCAATTCGACCGTCGCGGTGGTCTCGCGGTCGATGGCGAAGGCACTCCCCTTGCCGGTGGCGAGTGCGTTGACGACCGTGCCCGCCGCCGGCGCGCTCGCGCGTCCATCCATACCGCTGCCTTCGCGCCGGCGACCTTACCGGTAGCGGTTCACCCGGAGCACACATCTTTTGGCTCCCTCCGGTCAACTACTCGTATGAGCTACCACAGTGAACACTCGCCCGACACGCTTCCCATCGACCTCACGGAGGCGGGCATCGCCGTCGAATACACCGACGGCCGCGAGGTGTTCTATCACGGCGTGCCGACGACAGTCGAGGACTCTCACACTACTGCGCCGGGCAAGGAAGTCCACGTCCTCGTGACCGACCCCACCGAGACCGAGGGCGTGTTGGTCTACGTCAACGACCGGACGACCGTCGATGAGATCATCGACGAGACCGGCGTCGGGCGCGTGCTGGTCGATGAGGACGAGGAGACGACGCTGTTTCCGGGCGTGAGCGTGCGCGCAGAGGGCCATCGCGTCACCGTCGACGCCGACCCGGAGACCGCCCGCGGACGCGTGTTCGTCTTCGAGGAAGACGAGATGGGCGAGCGAAGCGTCGAGATCGTCTAGATGCCGGGGATGCCGAGCGCGTCGGGCGTGATGAGACCAAGCGTCGCGAGCAAGTAGGTGACGACGATGACGACCAGCCACGCGACGAAGCCGATGCCGGCGGCGGTAATCCAGCCACCGGGATAGCGCCAGTTGATGACGCCGACCCAGATGACCAACGCGAGCAGCGCGCCGATGATGGGAATGAATCCGACGAAGAAACTCACGATACCCCATGCGAGCGCCCCCAATAGGGCCGTGATTGCGGCGTTGACGTAGCTCACGTCCCGGTCGGCGACGAGACGCACACCGGCGTAGATGCCGATTGTCCCGAGAATCAGGCTCACGAGGAAGATGACGAGGCTATCGAGAATCGCCATTATTTGGCCCTCCAGTCCATCTTGATGGTCACCGACTCGCGGCCCCCTCGGAGAATCGACGAGCGCTCGCGCACGCCGAGTTCGAAGCCCAGCGAGTCGCGTGGATGCAGCGTGATGGCCTTGTTGTCGATATCGACCCGAAACTCCTCGCCGGATTCCAACTCGTCGGCAAGCTCCCGCAGGCGTTCGGCGGCCGCCGCGCGGTCGAGTTTCTGTTCACTGATGTTCTTTTCTGCCATACTGTTGAGACGGGTGGTTTTCAATTAAGGGTTGTGCCTGACCGCGGGGTCGCCGCCGAAACGCTGGCTACTTGCCGAGGAACTCCGGGTCGTAGTCGTCCTCGGCGAACGCGCGCGCACCTTCCTCGTGGTCGTCGGTTTCGAGCAACGTCGAGAACACCCGGCGGTCGTACTTGCGGCCCTCACTGAGGCCTGATTCGACGCTGACGTTGCCCGAGTCCTTGATCGCACGAATCGCAAGCGGCGGCTTCGCCGTGAGCGTCCCGACGAACTCCTCGACTTCCTCTTCGAACTCCTCGTCGCCGTGGACACGATTGACGATACCTTCCTCGGCGGCGCGCTTGCCGCCCATGTGCTCGCCGGTCATGGCGAGTTCTTTGGCGACGGCGGGACCGGCCAGCCGTGAGACGTACTGGACGCCGCCGGCACCCGGCAGCAATCCCAAATCGACCTCCGGGAAGCCCAGTTGACTCGACTCGCTGACGAGACGGAAATCACACGCCAGCGCGAGTTCGAGACCCCCACCCAAACAGTAGCCATCGATCTTCGCCACCACGGGTGCGGGAAACTCGATGACCGAATCGCGCATCCCGTGGGCGTCGAAAGCGGCGGGCGACACGCCGGAAAACCCCGTGATGTCCGCACCGGCACAGAACGCCTTCTCGCCGGTTCCTTCGATGACCACCACGCGGACGGCGACACCGTCTCCCTCCTCGTCGCGTTCGGCGAGTATCCCGAGACCCGTCTCGATGTCCTCGCGCATCTGCATGTTCATCGCGTTCAGCGAGTCCGGGCGGTTCAGCGTCAGCCTGCCGATTCCTTCCGCTTCGTCGAACGCAACGACCACGGTATCGAGTTCCTCGTGCATACCGGGCCATCGAGGGTCGGCATCAAGATACTGCCGGTCGAAATCACTCGTAGTGGCGGCGCTCGACGTACTCGTCGAACAGTCGCGCCAGGAGCTGCGTGACTGGCCCCGTGCCGACCGCCACGCCGTCGGCGCGCGCGATGGGTCGCAGCTCCCACGTCGGATTGGTGAGAAACGCCTCGTCGGCCCCGCGCACGTCCGCCGGCGCGTACTCGCCCGTCTCGACCGGAAACGATTCCTCGCGAGCGAGGTCGAGGACCACCTCGCGGGTTACATCGGGAAACGCCACAGCTGCACTCGGCGTCTTGAGCGTACCGTCAGCGACGAAGAACACGCTGCTCGCCGCGCCGCCGACGAGGTTGTCCTCTTCGTCGCGCACGAGCGCCTCGTCGGCGTGATAATCGTCGGTACTGGCGCGTTCGAGTTCGCGACGCGCGAGCACACTGTCGAGGCGCGCGTGGGTCAGCGCCGGGGTCGGAATCGCCCGTTCGGATATCGCCCGCGTCTTCACGATCTGGACGAGCGCCGGGTCGTCCCACGCCCGCGTCCCGTCGAGACCGCCGCGCGGACGCTCTTCGGCGGTGACGATGACCGTCGGTTCGGAATCGTGGTGGGGCGTGAGACCACCGCCAACACCGCGAGTGGTCGCGACCGTGAGGTGGGCGTCTGCAAGGTCGTTGGCGGCGAGCGTCTCGCGGACTCGTTCGTGCAGGTCTTCGGGAACTGCCTCCCCGAGTCTCAGTTCGCTCGCGGCCCGGCGGAGCCGCTCGTCGTTCGTCTCCCACTCGAAGACGCTACCGCCGTAAGCCCGTAGTTCCACTCGAACGGCGTCGCCGTAGCGAAACCCGTGGTCGTGGACGCTTACGGTCGCCTCGCTCGCGGGGACGAGCCTGCCGTTCACGTGATAGTCCAAGCTACTGTCGACGGGCCTTCGCGCGCTCGCTCCAGCGTTCGACCCGACTCTCGGAGACGTCGATCTCGTCGGCGACGTCGGCGGGGTCGGCGTCGGCGAGGTCGTCGACGGTCTCGATGTCGGCCTCGCCGAGCTGCTCGGCGTACGAGGGGCCGATGCCCTTGAGCGCATCGACGTCGTGATCGGCGGTATCACCGGTCGGGTCCGCGTCGGTCGGGCCAGCCGCTTCGGCGTCCTCGGTGGCCGAAATAGATTCGTTCGTCTCTTCGGTGACCGAGCCGGTCGAGCCGGTCGCGTCGCCGCCCGCCGCGGCCGACTCCGCTGCGGTCCCGTCGCCACCCGCCACGTCGTCGTTCGCCTCGCTCGTCGTGTCGTCGCCACCGTGTCCGTCGTGGTCGGGGTCGAGGTCTTCGCCACCAGTCGGTCCGACCGCCTCCCCGGGTTCGGCGGCTCCCTCGGAACCGCTCTCGTCGGTCATCGAACCGGTCGAACCGGCCGCGTCGCCGCCGGCAGCCGCCGATTCGTCCGCCTGACTATCGTCCTCGGTATCGAGGTCCGTGCTCGCGTCGTCGCCGGCGGCCGGTCCCGTGATTTCACCTTGTTCGGCACCGCCCTCGGCGTCCTCGTCGAGCATGGATTCGGTCGAGCCGGCCGCGTCGCCGTCGGCGGCCGCCGGCTCGTCGTCCCCAGTCCCCTTGACCGCATCCTCGGAGTCCGTCGCCGGCGCGGTTGCCTCCGAGCGCTCGCTCCGCCGGTCGTTCGACCGTCCGCCGTCGAGTCCGAGGACCGATTTGATGGTGTCGAGCAGCGTCATGGGCGGCACTACCATCCCCGGGCTTAAATACGTGCCCGAAGCGCCGCGTTCATCGCATCGACGGGGGCCGTGTGCCCGGTCCAGCGTTCGAAGGCCGCCACGCCCTGATAGAGCAGCATCCATCCACCATCTATCGTCGTCGCACCTACCGACGAGGCTTCCCGGAGCAGTCGCGTCTCGACCGGCGAATAGACCGCATCGAGCACCGCGAGATTACCGTGGAGTGCCGCAAGCGGGACGGGCGATTCATCCGCTTCCATCCCGACGCTCGTGGCGTTCACCAACACGTCTGCATCGGCGAGGAGGTCCCCGAGCGCGTCGAGTCCGTGGCCCGTCGCGCCGTCGACCTCTCTGGCGAGGGCGTGAGCGCGCTCGACAGTACGATTGGCGATGGCGACGTCCACTCCTTCGTCGGCGAGCGCAAAGGCCGCCGCCCGGCCCGCCCCGCCAGCACCGACGACGACCGCCCGACCGGACAGCGCGACGTCGTGGTGGGTGAGCGCACGCTTCACGCCGACGGCGTCGGTGTTGTGGCCTGTCACAGCCTCACTGCCGAAATCGAGCGTGTTGACCGCGCCAATGCGTCTCGCCAATGCATCCGGCTCACAGATGTCGAGAATATCGCGTTTGAACGGAATCGTGACGTTCAGGCCCCGAATCTCGAGTGTGCGTGCGCCCTCGATGGCTGTGGCGAGGTTTTCCTTCGCGGGTTCGAAGGTGACGTACCGGGCGTCTATCCCCAGTTCCTCGTAGGCCGCCTCGTGCAGCGGCGGCGACAGCGAGTGCTCGACCGGCGAGCCGATGAGTCCGAACACCTGCAT
>CAZJHA010000058.1:0-10916 GCA_964545755.1 uncultured Halobacteriales archaeon
CCCCTCACAGAGGTCTCGCTCCCTGTGGCTTTATCAATTCAGAACGCAACAGACTGATAGCATGGGCGAGCGCACGTGTTATCTCGCGGTCTGTCCGAACTGTGACCTCCAAGTATCGATTGCCGACGAGACCTGTCCCGACTGTGGCGCGGAACTCGACACCAAAGAACCCGAAGGAACGTTCTAACTACCGCCAAGCCGTACCGCCGTTGCAATGAGCGACGACACAGTACAGGTCTGGCTGGTCGAACGCACCTACTCCGACGACGAACAGAACCTCATCATCCTGACCTACGCCACGCCCGACGGCGAACGCGACTTCCGCAAGGAGCGCGCGCTGCCGAGCTTTTCCGGGCCGGGCCGGGAGACGACCGCCGCCCTCGACGTCGACCCCGGCAATCTCGGGGCGGTCGTCGATTCGGAGACCCGCGAGCGCTACGCGCGAGAAGCCAGCCGGATGGCAAACGAACACGACCCCGACGACGCCATCTGAATCACTACCGCGCCAGCGGCATCCCGTAGCTCTTCTCGCGTTCCATCACCGCCTCCCACGTCCGCTCGCACTCACAGGATACCTGCTCGAACACTGAACTATCCTGCCGGAGGTCGAAGTCCTTGATAGCAGTTTGGACGTGATCGTCACACTCCCCGCAGTTGTGCGGGCCTCTATCCGAGCCGTGGCCCACCGGGTCCGAAATCACGAGCGCGTCGGCGTCGGCGGTGGCTTCGAGGACTTCGGCGACCGACCAGAGCCACGGCGGGCGGTAGCCGCCGTCGTGGTATAGCTCCTCGACCATCGTGTGGCGCTGGACATTGCAGGGGTTCATCGAGACGGTGTGGGCGTACTCCGCACAGCGCCGGATGGACGATTTCATGTCCGCGACGGCTTCGGACTCGCTGAGGAAGGGCGGTTTCATGAGCAGATAGGCTTTGATGCCCGCACCTGCTGCCCGTGCTTGCTCGCTCGCCGCGACGAACTCCGAAAAGTCGAAGTACTTGTTCACGCAGTCGTGGCGGACTCTATCAGTAGCGGTCTCCAGCCCGACCGCTACGTCGACCGCGAGGCCCTGCTCGGTAAACTCCGCGAGGCGGTCGTGTTCGACGAAATCCGGCAGCGATTCGACGACGATGCGCTCGCGGTCGCCGAAGGTATCGGCGATTGCCCGCCGGGTCTTTCGAGGTATCTCGCGCTCGTCGAGAAAGCTCCCCGAGGTGTAGATTTTGACCAGCGGACACGGCTCGTCGGCCTGCTCGCGCTCGTGTTCGAGACAGGCATCGAGCTGGTCCATCAGCGCGTCGTGGGCGACGGTGCCGCCCTCGACGGATTCGGCGACGTAG
This sequence comes from uncultured Halobacteriales archaeon, assembly GCA_964545755.1. Lineage (GTDB taxonomy): Archaea > Halobacteriota > Halobacteria > Halobacteriales > Halococcaceae > Halococcus. The sequence goes on from CAZJHA010000058.1 coordinate 1,339, forward strand.
CCACACATCGTACAGCCGCCGGCACGCGCCCAGCGACAGCCGCCAGTATTGAGGATGATCGTCAGGGATTGGCGCACGCCATCGGGCGTGTTGTCCTCGTCGACCCACACGCGCGTGGGCTCGTGGGGGTCGTAGGTCCGGTCGTTGCGCGCGCGAATCTCCCGCATCGCCGCGTTGTGGGCGTCCATTCCCTTGCCCGTCTCGTAGACTTCGGGGCTTGGCTGACTCATTGGGTCGGATAACCCGTGGAGTGACAAAACGCCACCGCCCTCGCTCTCATCGCTCCTCGACGTGGCGCACGTCGACGGCCACCCCGCGGGAACTCCCGGCCATCGCGCGCCCGCTCATCGTCGCGCGCCCGACCGCGAACGCCTCGGGGCCCCGAACCACGACCTCGTCGCCGACTCGGATGTCCGCGCTCACGTCGACGATTCCCGGTGCAAGAACGCTGCCGTGGGGAACGAACTCGTCGATTTCGACAGCTTTGACCGGTGCGTCGCTGTCGACCCAGCGGCGTGCGCCAGCGAGCGTGAACGCGAGAGTGCCATATTGAGGAACCATCGTGGCGAGATGCTCGTCGTCGTGGACCCTGAGTTTGGGGTAGCGACCCTCCATTGTGATGTCCTCGAACAGGTCGTCGCCAGCGGCGGGACCGAACTGATAGTCCGCGAGCGCGCGGACGGTGTTGTGCTCGCGCTCGCGTTTGGCGTATCTGAGTTCCCCGTCCAGTGCGTCCGCGAGATTCGACAGCGACTCGCTCGTGGTCGGGTGGTCTTTCACCGTGTACTCGAACTCGATGTCCATCGATTCCTCGACCCGTTCGGTGATCTGTCGGTAATCGGCGGGGACGTGAGCGATCACTCGGGGATAGTCGTTCCGCGAGAGATACGCCTCCAGTACTGAAGAAACGAACTCAACTTCGCCGGCGGTCCACTCGCCAGTGACCACCGAGTCGTAGTGTTGGGCGGGGTAGGTGCATTCGAGTTCCTGCGGGACGACGCCGATGGGCGAGGTCATCGAGACGGTGTGTGCCCGGAACTGTATCGCGTCGTGGAACTGGCCGTGGCTCTGGGACTCGCTGTAGGGCTTCGTCGCCGAACAGGGAACGAGCACGAGCGGGTTCGAAAACCGATTGTGATACCGGGTCGTGACGCGCTCGGCGAAGCGTTGAATCTCGACTCGCCGAAGACTCTCCTCGCTGGCGGCGAGCAGTTCGTTACGACGGACGACCGGCGTGTGCGCTTCGAGGTAGGCGTACTGCTGGTCGAAGCGTCTGAGAGCGGCGGTGAGCCACGCCTCGTGGCGAACCTGTCCTTCGAGATAATCCCGGAGTCGTCCCCGACGGATGCGCCCGCGCACGGTCGCGAGCTGAGCGCGGAGCGCGCGCTCGTTGTGTGCCGCACAGTCCTCGCGGTCGAACTCGCTCCGCGGCTGTCGACAGGCCGGACAGGCACAGGGCAGTTCGTCGAGGTCCGCGAGGAACTGCTCGCCGTCGCTCGTGAGATACGTTCCTTGGGTGCCCTTCACGACCGCGCGGTCGGCGTCGAACAGGTCGACACCCGCATATGCGAGTAGACCGACGTTCGCCGGCGTCGCCACACCGGGGAGATAGAGTGCCGTGTCGTCGGGAATCGCGTTCTTCACGTCGACGATGCCCTCGACGAACGCGCGGGCGTGGCCAACGAGTCCCTGTGCATCCGAGAGGACGTAGGCATCGCTACCGCACTCGGCGGCCGTTCCCGACGAAATCACCGCGGCGCTCGGCCCGTCGATCTCCGGTGGGTCGACCGCGAAGGCTTCCTCGACCTCCTCGGGCGTGCCGGCCGGCAGCGCTCGGTGGGGGAGAACGGTGAGTGAATCGGAATCGCCGGTGGGCGTCTCGCGCGATTCGGACCAGAGGCTGCCCGCATCGCTGAGCCTATCGCCGACGAGTGCGGGCGTCGTGAGCGACTCCGTAAGCCGGAGTTCGCCGATGCGCGCCGGCCCGTCGCGGTCGTGGACTTCGAAGAAGTCGGTCATGATTCGCCCTCGCCGCGCTCCTCGTATTCGTCCATCGATTCGAGTGGACGCACCGTGACGCACTCCGGCAGCGCGCCGAGTGCGCGCTCGGGCCAGTTCCGATGGGCGAGCGTGACGTCGGCGTCGGGGTTTGTCCCCACGAGTTTCGACACACCCACCGCAGCCTGCTCGTAGGCCGCATCGTCGAGTCGTTCGGGCACCTCGGCGGTGAGCGGGTAGGTCTCCGAGAGCGCGCGCGGGAACGGGCCAAAGGGTGGCACGACGCGCCAGGATGCGTCGTACGCCGAATTGGTATCGCCCTCGGTCAGCAGGACCTCGCCCGCGACCGAGAGCCGTGCGAGGCGCTCGTGATGGCGGCGGACTTCGGGTCGCTGGGCGCTCTCGGCCGAGAGGTAGAAGAAGGCGTCCTTCGAGGCTGGGTCCTGTCGTTCCAACTGGTCGGCGTGGTCCAACAATGTTCGATAGCCATCGACCATCGCCGGATGCCCGCGGGCGCGCGCCTCGACGAGTTCGAGGAGGTCCCCCCGACGAATTGCCTGCTTGATGCGTCGTAGCTCGCCGAAGCTCACATACAGATTGTGTTCGGCGAGGCGTGTTTCGCGCTCGTCGTCGGGCAGTTCGCGGAGGTCGTCGGGCGTGTGTGCGACACAGACCGGACACTCACAGGGGAGGTACTCGAGTTCCGGGAGGCGTTCGGTGCCCCGCACGGTGAGATAGCGGTCGTCGCGGGCATACAGTGCGTAGGCCGCCGAATCGAAGAGGTCACAGCCGAGCGCGACCGCGAGCGCGAAGGTCATCGGATGGCCCGCACCGAACAGATGCACGGGAGACGCCGCGCCCAGCCCGCGCTTTGCAGCCGCGACCACCTCGACCATCGTTCCATACCGGTAGTCGTTCATCAGGGGTACGACCGCGCCGACCGGATGGATGTCCAGCCCGGTTTCGTGGGCGTCGCGGGCGGCCCGTTCGCGGAGGTCAGTATAGACCCCGCCCTGTACCGGGGCGTTGACGAGCATTGCGCCGGTATCGACGTCACTCACCGATTCGAGACGTGACTGAGTGGTCGCGAGTTCGTCGGCGGCGCGCTCGTGGCTCGCCTCGGGCGGCGTCGGGATGTCGATCGGCGTGGCGATGTCCGCGCCGATACGGTACTGGAAGTCGAGGATGTCCGCGCTCGTCGTATCGATGTCGCCGTATTCGGCCAGTTGGAATGCCCCGGAGTCGGTCATGATGGCTCCCGAGAAGTCGAGAAACTCGTGAAGCCCCTTCGAGAGCGCCTCCTCGCGGTAGTCGCTCTGGGAAATGATATAGCCGTTAGTGATACATATCTCCGCACCGAACTCGGTTTCGAGGCGTGCGGGCGAGATCGTCTGCAGGTTGGGGTTGACCACGGGCATGAGCGCGGGCGTCTCCACTATCGTATCGGACCGTGGGACACGAAGCTCGCCGATACGGCCGGCGGCGTCGGCGCTGCGAAGCTCGAAAACGTCGTTCATGGGGTGGTTCGGCCGCCGCGTGTCTAAGGCACTCCGCTTTCGGTACTGAATCGTGCATGATAGAGCAGACAGAGCGCGCTGCGTCCATCGCGGAGGTCATCGTCCGCAAGCGCGTCGAGTAGGTCGTCGTATTCGGCCGTCCCCACCCGAATGGACTCGTTGTCGTCCAGCTCTCGTGTCCCCGTGGGTCGACAGTCGTGCGCGACGAAGTGGTGATGGACCGAATCCGCGAGCCCGTTGAGCGGTTCGACCGTCGTGAGGCGGTCCATCTTCCCGGCGACGTAGCCCGTCTCCTCCTCGAACTCGCGCCGCGCTGCTTGCTCGATGTCCTCGCCCGACTCGACGGTGCCGGCCGGCAGCCCGCGACTGATTCGTCGTACGGCCTGTCGCCACTCCTCGATGACCACCACCTCTCCGTTAGGTGTGAGCCCCAACACCACGACCGCAGCGGGGTCGACGACGGAGTCGAAGTCCGTCTCGGTGCCGTCGGGCAGGCGAACCCGCTCGCGGACGACCTCGAAGCCCGGACAGGTGTAGGCGGTGGTCCCATCGAGCGTCTCCCACGCCAGCGGGTCCGATTCGTCGCTCATGCGTCGAGGAACGCCTCCAGCAGTTCGTTCACCCGCTCGGGGGCGTCGTTTTGGACCCAGTGGCTCACCTCGGGTAGGTACTCGAGTTGGACGTCCCGCACCCACCGGTCGAGACCCTGTGTCAGCTCGACGCCGAGCGCCCGGTCCTGCTCGCCCCAAATCACGAGCGTTCGTGCGCCAATCGTTTGATTTCTTCCCTCACCCCCGCCGTCACGCCCGAGGCGGCGGCGTAGCTCCGTCCGCCCGAAGGCTCGGTAGTAGTTGAGCGTCGCGGTGAGCGCGCCGGGACGGGCGATGGCGCGCTCGTAGCGTTCGATATCCGACTCGTCGAACGCCGCTGGATTCGCCGGGTCGTCTCGCAGCAACGTGGCGAGCCAGCCGTCGGTTCGCTCCAGAATGGCTTCGGGAACCCGCGGAAGTTGGAAGAACAGCGCATACCAGGAGCGCGCGAGCTGTGCCGGCGAGTGCAGCTCGTGTTCGAGCGCCCCCGGATGCGGTGCGTTCAACACGGCGAGGCGTTCGAGGTGCTCGGGGTACCGGTGGCCGAACTCCCACGCGATGACGCCACCCCAGTCGTGGCCGACGACGTTTGCACGTTCGGCTCCGAACCGCTCGATGAGGCCAACCACGTCGTCCACGAGTCGGTCCATCCGGTACGACCGGATGCCAGCGGGCTTTTGTGAGCGATTGTACCCACGTAAATCGGGTGCGACGACGTGAAACCCCGCCGCGAGCGCCTCGATCTGATTGCGCCACGCGTACCAGAACTCGGGGAACCCGTGTAACAATATCACGAGCGGGTCGTCCGGGTCGCCGGCTTCGACGTAGTGCAACACGACGCCGTCGAACTGTGCCCACTCGTGGGTCCACGACTCGCTTGTCAGGCCGTTCATGACGCACCTACCGGGGCGATAAACTTCATGCGACAATATCGAATCCACGCATCGCATCGATGGATGCTCGGATGGATGGGGCGACGTTCATTGCTCGGTACTCACGTCCTCGCGCTCGACGCCATCGAAGTCGAGGACGAATTCCGGGCCGAACGCCGCGGCCGGCGTCTGAAATCCCGAGTCGACCGCGCCGTCGAGCACGCGCCGGGCGATTTCGGTTGCGGTCCGGGCGGTGAACTCGTAGGTGTCGGGCGTTCGAAGCCGGGCTGCGGCGCGCTCGGTTTCGTTTTCGACCTCGCCCCAGATTCGTGTGGTGCTCCGTGCGCGCTCGTCGGCGCTCGGCCCGCTGATGGTCGCATCGATCGCTCCCTTCAACAGTCGCTGGACCGGCGAGGTATCGAGCAGCGGCAGCAATACACCTGTTTGCTTCATCATCGAGGCGGCGTATTTCGGGACCGTCGCGTACGTCTCGATGTTCGGGATTCCTGTCGTGTAGTAGGCGGTCGAGACGTCGCCCCACGGAATCGTCACTGCTGTACTCGCGCCGCCACCGAGGTCGATATCGCGGACCTTCCACGCCGGCGGCACGCTCTCGATTGCGCCGTCGATGCGTGCCGCGCCGCCCTGTGAGAGTCCCTCGATGACCGACTTTAGGGTGCCCGGCGAGAAGGTCCCCAACCCATCGATGGCGAGGCTGAGCCGCTCGGCATTGGGGAGTTTCGTGCGGAGATGCGCCGCGAGGCAGTCCGTCGGAACCACATCGAAGCCGACACCCGGAAGTAGCACCACGTCGGCCTTCTCGGCGTCCCGGTCGCGTTCGGCAGTGGTCTCGAAGGCCGCGATTTCGCCGGTGATGTCGAGATAATCCGTATCGCTCTCGATGCAGGCGGTCACCAGCGGGTCGACTGTGGCCGAAAACGGCCCGGCACAGTTCAACACGGCGTCGAATTCCTCGATGTTGCGCTTGATGACTTCCGGGTGGTCGAGGCTGAACACGCGGTGGTCGAGGCCACGGTCGGTCGCCTGTCGCTCGACCGGTTCGGCGCGCCGGCCGGCAAGCGTCGGCTCCAGTCCTTCCTCGTCGGTAGTCTCGGTGATGAGCGCGCCCGTGTAGCCGTACGAGCCGTAGATGAGCAAGTCGTCCCCCATGCGCCGCTGTTGGGTGGGGATGGGGAAAACCCGTTGGGCACATATCGAAGGTCGGGGACAGTGCTCGTGCATGGCTTTGGCTGACGATAGCGATTCGTCGCGAGCGACCGTAGGGAGCGAGCGGGCCAAGGAACCCCGAGGTTCTCGTGAGCGAAGTGAACGAGAGCACGGAAGAGCGAAGCTCTTCCGGGGGGGGGGGGAGTGACGGGCTTTTGGTCCAGATTTTGCCAGCGGAGCGAGCGCTAGCGAGCGGAGCGCAGCAAAAGGTGGTAGCATGGGCCGGCGCGAATTCGAATCGCGGTTACGGCCACCCGAAGGCCGAAGGATACCAAGCTACCCCACCGGCCCGCACTCGTATTCACGGTCACGCGCCTGTTAACCCTTCCGTTCTACCCGGTCGCGGTGAGATAGACCGCGACGACCGCGAGCGCGATGCCCGCGCCCTTCTGGAGCGTCAGCGAATCGTCGAGAAAGAGCACGCTCAGAACCGTACTCCCGACGAGGAACATCCCGTAGACGGGCGTGACGACGCTCACCGGGCCGGCCGCGAGCGCGCGGTAGTATGCGAGGATGCCGACCGCGAGAAAGATGCCCGCGCTGACCATGTACAGCGCGGTTCGACCGGTGAAATACGTCGTCACCGACTCGTTCTCGTAGAGGGTGAGACCGACCGCCGACGCGAGGAGCACGCCGTTCGCGACCATCGCGACCACGCTCGACGGCGCGTTGTTCATCGCGAGCGACGCAAGCGGGGTGAAGATGCTGTAGCCGACGAGCGCGATGAGCGCCCAGCCCAGATAGTGCATACCCGACCGACTCACCCGGGCCATACATATCCTTCAGTCACGGCAATCGTCAGTAGTGGGCGAACCCGCCGGTGTCGAGCCAGTTGTGCGCGACCGTGATTGCGTGGTCGGCGTGGAGCCGTTCGGGACCGAGGCGCACCCGCCGGTCGGCCCGTTCGGCGAGCAGCTCCGCCTCGTGAGCGGTGAAATCCCGGTGGTCCGAGAGCACGAACGCCGGTTCGGCGGGCGGTTCAGTCTCGACGATTGGCTCACCTTCCTCGTGGAGTGCGAGCATCGTGCCGTCGAGTTCGTCGAGAACACCCGCCAAGCCGCGCCGGAAAATCGACACGCCCGGCGAGCTTTCCGCTTCCATCCGGCCGATGGCCCCATCCTTCTCGTCGAGCGCACCCCTGATGAGCGCGGCCGTCGAGCGCTCGTCGGGATTGAGATTGCGGAGGTCGCTCCCTTCGAAGCGAACCGTGAACTCGTCCTGGACGACGAGCCACACACGGGCGTCCTCGCGGATGGCGTGCGAGAGACAGAACGCGGAGTTCACACAGCGACAGAGCACGTCCACCCGCCCCGCACCGGTGAGGTCGTCCAACGAGAAGTCGCCCGTAAGCGGCACTTCGTGCCCGAGAACGACGAACTGGCGCATGGTCCGATTCACCGCTCGACCGGAATAGCGCCGTCGATTACCAGGTCAGGCCCTCGTAGGTCATTTCCTCGCGCGGCTCGATGATGCGCCGGCCATCGACCACGACCTGCTCTTCCATCGCGTCGAACTCTTCGTCGAGCGCCGCGAACTCGTCCCAGTCGGTGACGACGAGCGCGCCGTGGGCCTCGGCGAGCGCCGCCGCGGCCGCGTCGGCGTACTCGACATCGGGAAATTTCTCGGCCATCGCGTCGGCGGCGACCGGGTCGTAGGCGGTGACGTCCGCGCCGCCTTCGAGCAGTCCCTCGATGACGAGCGTCGTGCGCGACCCGCGGATGTCGTCGGTGCCGGGTTTGAACGCGAGACCGAGCACGGCGACACGCCGACCCTCGACGTCGATATGCCGTTCGAGCAGATCGAGCATCCGCCGGGGTTGGCCGTCGTTGACCGCGACCACGCTATCGAGCAGTTCGGGCGTATAGCCCGCCTCCCGGCCCGCTGCCCTGAGTGCGTCGGTGTCCTTCGGGAAACACGAACCGCCCCACCCGACGCCCGAGCGGAGGAACTTCGCGCTGATGCGCTCGTCGAGACCGATGGCCTCGCTCACTTCGTACGAATCCACCCCGAACTCCTTACAGAGGTTGCCGAGTTCGTTGATGAGGCTGATCTTCCCCGCGAGGAAGACGTTGTTGGCGTATTTGACCATCATCGCCTCCCGGCGGCCGGTCTCGACGATGGGAACCCCGTCGTTTGCGGCGACGAGCGGCTCGTATAGGTCATGGAGTCGGGCAAGCGCATCGTCGCCTGCTCGCTGGCCGTGCCCGCTCGCATCGTCCGCATCGGCGCTCGTCCCGAAGACGAGCTTGTCGGGGTCCATGAAATCGGTGACCGCCGACCCCTGACTCTGGAACTCGGGGTTGACCGCGACGTCGAACTCCTCGCCCGCCGTCTTTCCCGCAACCTCTTCGAGCAGCGGTTCGAGCCGCTCTTCGATGGTTCCCGGAATCACCGTGCTCTTGACGACGACGAGATGGTAGCCCTCCTTCTCGGCGAGTGCCTCGCCCACGTCGCGCGTGCCGGCTTCGAGCGCCCCGAGGTCGATGCTGCCGTCCTCGCGAGCGGGCGTCTGGAGGGCAAGAAAGGTGATATCCGTCTCGCGGAGGACGGCGTGGTCGGTCGTCGCAGTCAACTTTGTGCCAGCGTGGGCTTCGACCAGTTCCGCGAGACCCGGTTCGTGAATCGGCGTCTCGCCCGCGTTGACGGTGTCGACGATGTCCGTGTCGATGTCGATGGCAGTTACCTCGTGGCCGAGGTCGGCGAGACACGCTGCAACCGTGGTTCCCACGTAGCCGCTGCCGACGACGCTCACGTTCATACCGCCCGTTCCGTAGCGGCCGATTTGAGCATTGGGATAGCTTCGGCAGTGATTGCTATCGTCACAAACGATTTATCGAATCGGACGACGACAGATATTTGCGATGCCCCCATCGTTGTAGGCTCATGAAAGCCGTCGTGCTGGCCGCCGGCGAGGGAACCCGCCTCCGGCCGCTGACCGAGGACAAGCCGAAGGGGATGGTCGAAGTCGATGGCGAACCCATTCTCACCCACTGCTTCGAGCAACTGGTCGAGCTGGGCGCGAGCGAACTGCTCGTCGTCGTCGGCTATCAGAAGCAGGTCATCATCGAACACTACGGCGACGAGTTCGAAGGAGTGCCCATCACCTACACCCACCAGCGCGAGCAGGCCGGGCTGGCTCATGCCCTCCTCACCGTCGAGGAACACATCGACGAGGACTTCATGCTCATCCTCGGCGACAACATCTTCAATGCGAACCTCGCGGACGTCGTCGACCGCCAGCGCGAGGACCGCGCCGACGCCGCCTTCCTCGTCGAGGAGGTTCCGATGGAGGAGGCCAACCGCTATGGGGTCTGTGACACCAACGACTACGGCGAGGTCACCGACGTCATCGAGAAACCCGACGAGCCACCCAC
>CAZJHA010000059.1:0-10885 GCA_964545755.1 uncultured Halobacteriales archaeon
CTGCCCATCGAGGACGTACGCTCCGAAGAAAAGGAGACCCAACCGCCGCGCCGGCGCGGCCAGTCGCGTCTCATCGAGCGCATGGAGGAGATGAACATCGGCACGAAAGCGACCCGGCACAACACCATCGAGAAGCTCTACGACCGGGGCTACATCGAGAGCGACCCACCACGGCCGACGAAACTTGCCGAGGCGGTCGTCGAGGCGGCCGAACGATTCGCCGACCGCGTGGTGAGCGAGGAGATGACGAGCCAGTTGGAACGGGACATGGCCGCCATCGCCGACGGCGAGACGAGCCTCGACGACGTCACCCAGGAGTCCCGCGAGATGCTCGCAACCGTCTTCGAAGCGCTGCACGACTCGCGCGAGGCGGTCGGCGAACACCTCCGAAAGTCGCTGAAAGCCGACAAGACGCTGGGGCCGTGTCCCGATTGTGGCGAAGATCTGCTCGTGCGCAAGAGCCGCCACGGATCGTCCTTTGTGGGCTGTGACGGCTATCCCGACTGCGAGTTCACGCTTCCCCTTCCATCGGCGGGCGACCCGCTGATCTTAGAGGAGACCTGCGACGAACACGACCTCCGGACGGTGAAGATGCTCGATGGCCGGAGCACGTTCGTGCACGGCTGTCCGTTGTGTGCCGCCGAAGCGGCCGATGAGGAAGCCGACCGCGTCATCGGGACCTGTCCCGAGTGTGATGATGACCACGGTGGCGAACTCGCCATCAAAACTCTCAGGACCGGCTCGCGGCTCGTCGGCTGTACACGCTATCCCGACTGCGAATACTCACTGCCGCTGCCCCGACGCGGCGATATCGAAGTCACGGACGACTATTGCGACGAGCACGACCTGCCCGAACTGATAGTACAGAACGGCGACGAGCCGTGGGAACTGGGTTGTCCCATCTGCAACTACCGCGAGTACGAGGCGCGCCAGTCGGCCGGCGACCTCGCGGACCTCGATGGCATCGGCGAGCGGACGGTCGAAAAGCTCGCGGCGGTCGGCATCGAGAGCCTTGGCGACCTCAGGAAGAGCGAGGCCGACTCGGTTGCCGACGCCGTACAGGGTGTGAGCGCCGAGAACGTGCGCACGTGGCAGGCGAAGGCCGACTAACGGGAATCGGGCGATTACGGAAGACGTTTAGGCGGCGCTCGGGTCTGAAATCCTATGAGCGCGCCGTGGACCGAGTGGGACCACATCGTGAAAATCGACCCGGACAAGACCCTCATCGACGGCGAGACCTACGAGGACGTCTGTCGCACGGGCACGGACGCCATCGAGGTCGGCGGGACGACCGGGATGACCGAGGAGAAGATGCAGGCGGTCGTCGACGCCTGTGCGCGCGAGGACGTGCCGCTGTACATCGAGCCGAGCCACCCTGGGACCGTGGTCCATGCCGCCAGCCTCGATGGTTATCTCGTGCCAATCGTCTTCAACGCCGGCGACATCGCGTGGATGACCGGCGCGCACAAGGAGTGGGTCCGTCTGGACCACGACATCGACTGGGACCGCACCCACACCGAGGCCTACATCGTGCTGAACCCCGATTCATCGGTGGCCGAGTACACGCAGGCGAACTGCGACCTCGATGTCGATGACGTCGCGGCCTACGCCGAAATCGCCGAGCGGATGTTCGGACAGGACATCGTCTATATCGAGTATTCGGGCACGTTCGGCGACCCCGACATCGTGGCCGCGGCGGACGATGCGCTCGACGAAGCGACGCTGTTCTACGGTGGTGGCATCCACGACTACGACTCCGCGCGCGAGATGGGGGAGCACGCCGATACGGTCGTCGTCGGCGACCTCGTTCACGATGCCGGCGTCGATGCAGTGCGGGAGACCGTCCGCGGGGCGAAAGACGCGCCGTAGAGTCACCACGACGGCGGCTCGTGGTCCAGCGGATGCAAACCGTTCTATACGCGCGATGTGATAGGGACACCATGCCCGAAGAAGTCCTCTTCGAGACCGAGCGGTCGATGGACCGCAGCGACATCGCTGCCTACCTCCGAACCGTCGCAGACAGACTCGATGCCGGCGAGGAAATCGCGCTCGAAGCCGGCGACCAGCGCGTGACGCTCGCACCGCCCGCGCGACCGACCTTCGAGGTCAAGGCCGAACGCGAGACCGGTGATGGGCCGCCCGAAATGAGCGTCGAGTTCGAACTCGAATGGGACGAGGGCGGAGCCGACGGCGACGACGGACCGCTCACCATCGACTGAGCGGGAGAAACGACGGCGTTTAAGACCGCCGCTGTGCATCCCCGTGTATGCACGACCGAACGGTCACGGCCGCGGCCGAGCCAGGCGAGGAAGTGACGGTCGCCGGCTGGGCGCACGAGATCCGCGACCTCGGCGGTATCGCCTTCCTCATCGTCCGCGACAGGACGGGGAAGATTCAGGTCAAATTCGAGAAGGACGCGATGGACGATGCCCTCGTCGAGACCGGCACCGAAGTCCCTCGCGAGAGCGTCGTATCGGTCTCCGGAACTGTGGAGGAGGAGGAACGCGCGCCGACCGGCGTCGAAATCGTTCCCGACACCGTCGAAGTGCTCGCACCGGCCGACCCCGAACTCCCGCTCGACCCCTCCGGGAAGGTCGACGCCGAACTCCCCACCAGACTCGACAACCGTACCCTCGACCTGCGGCGCGAGGAGGCCAAGGCAATCTTCGAAATTCGCGCCGAGGTCCTCCGGAGCGCCCGCGAAGCGTTCCGTGACCTCGACTGTACGGAGATCACCACGCCGAAGATTGTCGCGACGGGAACGGAAGGCGGGACCGAACTGTTCCCGATTACGTACTTCGGACAGGAGGCGTTCATGAACCAGTCTCCTCAACTTTTCAAACAGCTGATGGTCGGTTCCGGACTCGAACGCGTCTTCGAGGTCGGTCCAATCTTCCGGGCCGAGGAGCACAACACGCCGCGGCACCTCAACGAGGCAACCTCCATCGACTTCGAATCGGCCTTTTTCGACCACCACGAGGCGATGGACGCCTGCGAGCAGGTCGTCCGGGCGGCCTACGAGAGCGTTGCCGAGAACTGCGCCGACGAGTTAGCAACCTTGGGGTACGACGACTTCGAGGTTCCCACGGAGGCGTTCCCGCGGCTCACCTACGAGGAGGCCATCGAGCGCATCAACGCCACCGGCGAACTCGACACCCAACTCGTCTGGGGCGACGACCTGCCCACCGAGGGCGAGAAGGCGCTCGGCGACGACGTGGGCGGTCACTACTTCGTCACCGACTGGCCGAGCGAAATCAAGCCCTTCTACATCAAGGACTACGACGACGATACGGAACTATCGACGGGCTTCGACCTGATGGCCCCCGACATGGAACTCGTCTCGGGCGGTCAGCGCGAACACCGCCACGACCACCTCGTCGAGGGCTTCGAAGCCCAAGGATTGGACCCCGAGGCGTTCGAGTACTACACGAAGATGTTCAAATACGGGATGCCGCCACATGCCGGCTGGGCCATCGGCGGCGAGCGGCTCGTGATGACGATGCTCAACTTACCGAACATCCGTGAAGCCGTGCTGTTCCCGCGCGATAGACAGCGACTGAGTCCATAGTGAGTACTAAGGACGGTTCGATGACAGGGGAACACGACACCACGCGGCTGCCGGCCACAGACGTTTGTTTGTGCCGACCATCGGTATGGCCGATGACTGACGTAGTCGAACGGAGCGCGGTCGGAATGGACGTTCCAGAGCACAGTCGAGGAACCGACTGATGGTGGCGCTCGGGACGACCCTGATACTCGCCGTGGCGACGCTTTCGAGCCTGTTCATGGCATGGACTATCGGTGCTGGCTCGTCGGGGTCGACCCCCTTTGCGCCCGCAGTGGGCGCACGGGCCATCTCGGTGATGCGTGCGGGCTTTCTCGTGGGAATTCTCGGTCTCCTCGGCGCGGTGTTACAGGGAGCGAACGTGGCCGACGCAGTCGGCACAGGTCTAGTAGGTGGTCTCACGCTCTCGCCGACGGCCGCCACAGTATTGTTGCTGCTCGCGGCCGGACTGGTCGCGGTCGGTATCTTCACCGGCTATCCGATTGCGACGGCGTTCACGGTTACAGGAGCGGTCGTCGGCGTCGGTCTCGGACTCGGCGGCAGTCCGGTGTGGCCGAAATACGTCGAAATCGGCACGCTGTGGCTGCTCGTGCCCTTCGTCGGTGGCGGTATCGCCTACGCCACCGCGCGCGTGCTGCGTCACGAGAGCGCCCCCGAGCGCTACACCATCCCGATTCTCGGGGCCATCATCGGTCTCATCGTCGCCAACATCCCCTTTACGCTGCTCGGCTCGGGAGCGGGTGGCGCGTCCATCGCTGCGGCCACGACGGCGGGAGTACCGCTCTCGTCGACGGTCGGGCAGGCGCTCGTCTCGCTGCTCGTCGCTGCGCTGGTCGCGGGCGCGCTCGTCTGGGACCTCGATTCCGGCATCGAGGACGCACAGCGCCATTTCCTGCTCGCGCTCGGTGCACTGGTGGCGTTTTCGGCCGGCGGGAGTCAGGTCGGCTTGGCCGTGGGACCGCTGCTCGCGGCGTTTCAGGGGACTTCGCTGCCGATCTCGGTCTCGCTGTTCGCGCTGCTCGTCTTCGGTGGCATCGGACTGCTCGCGGGCTCGTGGATGGGTGCGCCACGGATGATCAAGGCCATCGCGCAGGACTACTCCAGTCTCGGCCCGCGGCGGTCGATTGCGGCGCTGATTCCCTCCTTCGCCATCGCGCAGGTCGCCGTCGTGTTCGGCATCCCCGTCTCCTTCAACGAGATCATCGTCAGCGCAGTGGTCGGTAGCGGCTTCGCGGCCGGCGGGGCCGGCGTCAGCAAGCGCAAGATGGCGAACACGGTGCTCGCGTGGGTCGGCTCGCTCGCGCTCGCGCTCGGACTCGGCTACGGGGCGATATCCGTCGTCGAAATGCTGTAAGTCCCACTTCGACAGCGCTCGTGGTCCGGGTCGGTCAGTCGGTTCTCGATTCGACTTCCTCGTCGTACTGCACCTCGTCCGTGCTGCCGCCGCGCCGGCTGAAGAGCACCTCGCGCAGCGAGAGTTCACGGACCTCGGGCACGCGCCGGTCTTCGATCTGGGCGTAGTTCACGAGCGCCACCAGAAAGACCCCGCCGATGGTGTTGCCGAGAAGGACCGGCAACCAGAACGCATAGAACGTGTGGAACAGTCCGGCCTCGGTGTAAAACACGTAGAAAAAAGCATCACACGCCGCCGTGACGACGTGGTAGAGTTCGGTCGCGGAGATGGTATAGAAGGCGATGTAGATGAGGAAAAATCGGGAGATGGTATCGCGCGAGGCGTGGCTGAGCCAGACGATGCCGCCGACGATCCAGCCCGCGAAGATGGCCTTCCAGAACACGTCCCACCACGGGAGTTCGACCCCGTGGCTGGCGAAGCCGGCCCCGACGCGCATCGCTTCCGTCGTCAGTACGTGGCTGTGGGCGAGGACGAACGCGCCGAGACCGGCCCCGACGAGGTTGCCGAACAGCACGAGACCCCAGACGCGAGCCAAGAGTGGAAGGCTAGCGAGACGCGCCAACACCAGCGCCACCGGGGGAAGGGTGTTCTCGGTGTAGAGCTGATACCGTCCGAGGATGATGTAGAGAAAGCCAATCGGGTAGAGAAGCGCAGCAAACGGCTCGTTCTGGGGAAAGTATTCTGTCACTGCTGCGTGTCCAACGAACGTGAGTGTGATGGCGAACCCGGCAGCGAGACCGCTGAATATCAGTTCCACGGTGCCGGTGGAGATCTCCTGTTCGGCGGTTGCGAGGACTCGGTGGAAGATTTCGTCGGCCGAGAATCGGTCGCCCACCGCCCACCCGGCGGCGGGCGCGCCAGAGGCGGCCTGATTGGCTGATTCGTTTGTCGTCTCGTTCGAGGAATCGCCGTCGCTCATCGGTCCTCTCCGTGCTCCGCAAGCGCACGAACTATCGTGTGTGTCCCTCGACGGTCCGGCAATCGGTACTGTCGAGACCCAGCAGTACCACGCCATCCGCAGCCGGCATGGAGGAAACGCGGGGGCTGTGCGGTCGATTGCGGCTCCAGCATCTGATTCGCTTTGAGTGTGGCAGTGACCGATACAAAGCATTGTCGCCGGCATCCGCAGGCGTATCGTCGATTCTACGACTCACCATCGCCGATTCAACGGGTGGCCTGTGGACGAACGGGCGCATTTATCCCTGCGGCCGCCGAGGCGCTCGTATGACGGCCGCGGAGCACCGCCGAGTGTCGTCGGACGAGCCACGGGCGTTCGTCCCCGGTCACGTCACGGGGCTGTTCAGCGTCCATCCGGCCGACGACCCTCGGGCGGCGGGGTCGCGGGGTGCGGGTCTGGCTCTCTCGGCGGGTGTGACCGTCGCACTCACGGCTACTTCCGGGACCACGGTCGTCCTCAACGGCGAGACAGTCGGGATGGATGCCGTGGCGCGCACGCTCGACGAACTCGGCGTGAACGCGACCGTCGATATCGAGACCGAGCTGCCGGTGAGCGCCGGTTTCGGCGTCTCGGGCGGGGCGGCCCTCGGGACGGCACTCGCGGCGAACCGGCAGTTCGCCCTCGGGCATACGGAAAACGAACTCGTCACGACTGCCCACGCTGCGGAGGTCGCGGCGGGGACGGGTCTCGGCGACGTGGTCGCACAGGCCCGCGGCGGAGTGCCGCTCCGATGCGAGCCGGGCGCACCGAGGTACGGGGTCCTCGACGGGATTTCCACGCCGCCCGCCCGCATCGAGTACGTCTCCTTCGGCGGGCGCTCCACAGGGGAAATCATCGGTGGCGACGTCAAGGAACTCACGCGGGCCGGCGAGCAGGCGTTCGCGGACCTACTCAGCGAGCCGACGCTCCCGCAACTGTTCGCGTGCTCGCGGGCGTTTTCCACGGATGCCGGTCTGCTCACTCCACCCGTCGAGCGCGCCATCGACGCCGTCTCGGACATCGGAGGCGAGGCGGCGATGGCGATGCTCGGCGAGACGGTGGTCGCCCTCGGCGACGGGCTGAGTCGGGCGGGCTATGACCCTGTTGTCTGCGACATCGACCGCGCGGGCGCACGGCTGGTGTAAGGCTTTTCCCGAGTGACCGCACAGTGGGGCCATGACGACCGAGGTGCCAGACGAGCATCCCCGCAGCGAGTCCCTCCGCACCCGCCATCGTATCGAGGACGGCGTCGATGCCGGTCTCACCCACCGGCAGGGACTCATCGCCGAGGGCCGCGGCGAGGCCTTCGATTATCTCCTCGGGGAGCGAACCATCGAGAGCGCCGAGCGTGCCGAGCGCGCTGCTGCCGCCCATCTCCTGCTGGCCGACCGTCCCGTGCTCTCGGTCAACGGCAATGCCGCGGCGCTCGTCCCTGACGAAATCGTCGACCTCGCCGACGTCGTCGAAGCGGCCATCGAAGCGAACCTGTTCAACCGGACCGACGAACGCATCGACGCCATCGCCGACCATCTCCGCGCCCACGGGGCCGAGGAGGTCAAGGGCCGGCGTGCGGATGCCCGGATTCCCGGACTCACGAGCGAGCGCGCGAAGGTCGCGTCCGACGGCATCCACGCCGCCGATGTCGTGCTCGTCCCCTTGGAGGACGGCGACCGTGCGGAGGCGCTCTCCGCGATGGGCAAGACCGAGATCGTCGTCGACCTCAACCCGCTCTCGCGCTCGCCGCAGGTCGCTGCCGTCCCCGTCATCGACAACCTCGTCCGTGCGATTCCGAACATCGTCGCCCACGCCCGCGAACTGGACGGGCAACCGGACGACTGCGAGCGCGCTATCGAGAACTTCGACCGCGAGGCGGCGCTTGAGGCGGCGGAGACGACGATTCGCTCCGGCGAACTGGACTGAACTCCGGTCGCTATACCTGTTATAGCTTGCGCCTGAAAGCAACAGCGTTATTTAAATCCCTCCGCACTATATCTCATAGGTAACTTACGAGGTCAGGCGGGCGAGTTCCGCCCCCGACGCAGGTCAGTACGCTGCTGGCGAAAGTGTGTCGTGCTATGAACGGTACCGAAGAACACATGAATGACAATCACCATCGACGACGGACAGCGGCATCGACGGCCAGCTCGCGCCGACGGTTCCTTCAGGGAGCGGCCATCGGGACGACCGGGCTGCTGGCAGGCTGTCTCGGGAGCGCCTCGCCGGCGGGCCGCGCGCTGACCATCGGTTATCAGCCCTACTACGCGGAGGCGTGGTCGGCGCTGGTCATCAAAAACGGCGGGCTGGCCGACAAGCACCTCCCGGAGGGCTACTCGGTCAAGAGCTGGGATTCGGCGCTGCAAGGCTCGATCGTGGGGACGCGGCTCATCGCGGGCAAGAACCAAGTGGGGTACACCGGCGACATGCCGACCATCACCGCGATAGCCAACGACGACACGCCGGTGAGCGCGGTCGGCATGGCCGGTTTCTCCGAGGGCCAGCAGTGCAACCTCGCGGTCGTGCCGAAGGAGTCGCCGCTGACGAAGCCAGCGGGAATGGCCGGAAACGACGTCGCGGTCACGACCGGCAGCTGTACCCACCGCTTTTATCTGAACGTCATCGAACAACTCGGCATCGACCCGCAGTTGATCGACAACAGTATCGGCAACATCCTCGCCGAAATCCGCCAAGGGTCGCTCCCGGTGGGCTTCGGCTGGGAGCCGAACATGGCTCGTGCAGTCTTCCAGGAGAACGAGGCGCGCTATCTCCTGACCGGCGCGGAGTTCGACACGGTGGACGCGGCCGGCATCATCATGCCTGACTCGTTCATTGAGGCCGACCGCGAGGCGGCCGTCGGCTGGCTCAAAGCTGAACTCGAAGCCAAACGCATCATGGCCACCCAGCCCGAGCGAGCGCTCGACCTCGTGGCCCAAGAGGGCGATTTGAGCACGTACGAGCGCCCGACGCTCAGGGCTTCGCTGTACCGGACACTCAAACTCAGCAACGGTACGAGTCGGCTCGAACTCATCACCGACTACCGGACGGTCAAACAGGCCAATCAACTGCTGAAACGGACGGGACCGCAGTTCCTCAAAGAACAGGGTGCAATCAGTGAAATTCCGTCCAAAAGCCGGTACAAGTCCGAACTCGTCGCACAGGCCGCCGAAGAACTCGGCGTGCAGACCGGTCCTGGTCGGTTCGGTGGCGGCAACCGGACGGCCAACGCGAGCGCCAGCGCGGGTGGTCGCCCGTGAGCACGCGGACGATCTCCGAGCGCTTCGGCGCGGGCGTCGGCGAACTCGAACGGGTTCCTCGGCGGGTCCGGCAGGTGGCGTCCATCGTCGGCTTTCTGCTGGTGTGGTGGGCGCTCGTCACCTTTGGGGTGCTCGGCTTCGAGTTCCTCTCGGGACCGGTCGAGACGATAGCGCTGTTCGTCACGTATCTCGCCGGCGAGCCGATAGCCAGCGGCGGGACCATCTACCTTCACGCCGCCTACTCCACCTTTCGGGTGGCCGTCGGCGTCGGCGTGGCGACCGCCCTCGCCATCCCGCTCGGGCTGGCCATCGGGACGAGCCAGCGTTTCAGAGACCTCACCTTTCCGGCGCTCGAACTGTTCCGGCCGATTCCGCCGGTCGCGTGGGTGCCCATCAGCATCCTGTTGTTGCCCTCGGTGGCGATTGCGGGCATCCAGCTCAGTTTCGCCGTCGTGTTCGTGGTGTTCGTCGGCGCGTTCTTCCCGATTCTTATCAACACCATCGAGGGTGTCAACACCGTCGAGACCGAGTACGTCCGCGCGGCCAAGAGCCTCGGCGCGGAGGGTGGGCAGGTCTTCCGCGAGGTGGTCTTCCCGGCGACGCTGCCATCGATCCTGACTGGTGTGTCGATCGGCATCGGACTCGGCTGGATCACCGTCGTCGCTGCCGAAATCATCGCGGGCAACTACGGGCTTGGCTACTCAATCTATCAGGCCTACCGACTGCTCGCGACCGACGACGTGCTCGTCGGGATGATCGCCATCGGCATCCTCGGGTACGCCTCCTCGGCGCTCGTTACCCGACTCGGCAACCGGGCGATAACGTGGAATCGCAACGAAACCAACTGATAGAGACAACCATGACGGATACTGATAACATCGATATCGAGGCGGAAACCGACGCACAGCACGCAGACAGCAGCCAGCGGACCGCGGCCATCGACCAGCAGCCCACGGCCGACGCCGAATCGGGCCGCGCGGCGTCCGGGGCGGTCGACATCGACGGTCTGACGAAGGTCTATGACCCCGATGGCGACGGCGTCGTCGCCGTCGAGGGCATGGACCTCGACATCGGGGCCGAGGAGTTCGTCACCATCCTCGGTCCCTCCGGCTGCGGGAAGAGCACGGTTCTAGAGTGCATCGCGGGCTATCTCGAACCGACCGAGGGCGAGGTCCGGGTCGACGGCGAGCGCGTCACCGAGCCGGACCCCTCCCGCGGGGTGGTCTTCCAGGAGAACCGGCTGTTCCCGTGGAAGACCATCACCGAGAACATCCGCTTCGGCCCGGAGATGCGCGACGCCGTCGACGACGACCGCGTGGCGTCGCTCGTCGACGAGATGGGACTGGAGGGGTTCGAGAATTCCTATCCACACGAACTCTCCGGCGGGATGCAACAGCGCGCCGAACTCGCCCGCCTGCTCGCGAACGACCCCGACATCATGCTGATGGACGAGCCATTTAGTGGACTGGACGCGATGACCAAGGAGTTGATGCAGGAGAACCTCCTTGACGTGTGGGAGGACGAGGATAGAACGGTGCTGTTCATCACCCACGATGTCGAGGAGGCCATCTTCCTCGCCGACCGCGTGGTCGTGATGACCGCCCGACCCGGACAGGTCAAGGAAGTGCTCGATGTCGACTTGGAGCGCCCGCGCAAACTCGAAATGCTCACGACCGACGAGTTCACGCGCGTGAAACGCCGTGCGCTCGACCTCATCC
>CAZJHA010000060.1:0-10870 GCA_964545755.1 uncultured Halobacteriales archaeon
CTCACCCGCTTGGCGCGTTGCCGCCTGCTGGTGGTACGCTTCGCGACCAAGGGTTTTAGCGGCCAGCGCAGCGAGCCGAGGACCCCGTGTAAAAAGGTGGGTTTTAGAACGCGCCGCTTTCGATGGAGATGTCGGCGTGGAGCTCCTCGCGCAACGCCGCGTGGACGTGACAGATGTCCTCGCCGCGTTCGACGAGTTCGTCTTCCTCGCCGTCGAGGTCGGCCTCGACGCGCATGTCGAAGCGGATGGCTTCGAGGTCGTCATCGTCGTCGAGGTCGGCCTCGGCGTCGATTTCGATGCGTCCGAGGTCGTCGTGGTCACGCTGTTGACCACCGACGCGGAAGGCCGGAATGTAACAGGAGGCGTAGTCGGCGACGAGCGTCTCGTTCGGGTTCGGTCCCGACTCGTTGGTGGCGTCGACGGTGAGTTCGAACCCGCCGACCCGACTGGTCGTGGCGAATCCCTCTTCGGACGTACTGCTGACGTTGATATCTGCCATTGCACCCGTCATGCGAGCGCCGCGACCGTAAACATCCCGGTCGTGCGGGCGGTTCACACTACCGGTCAGTCGAGCGTGAACGAGCCGTCGTCGTCGAGGACGTGGACCTCGCTGTCGGGTGCGCGCTCGGTGACCGCATCGGCGAACTCCTCGGGGTCGGCTTCGAGCGGCGGCATCGTATCGTAGTGCATCGGGAAGACGTGGGGAGCCTCCAGCCACTCGGCGGCGATGGCGGCCTGCCAGATGCCCATCGTGAAGTGGTCGCCCATCGGCAGCGCCACGGCGTCGGGCTGCAAGTAGGGGGCGATGACGTCTTTCATCTCGCTCATCAGGCCCGTGTCGCCGGCGTGATAGAAGGCCGTTCCCGTCCCGTCAGGTCCCGGCTGCTCGTCGCTGACGAGATAGCCGGTGGGGTTGCCGAGTTCGTACTCGTAGCCCATGTCGATGCCGCTGGTGTGGTCGGCTCGATGCATCGTCACGTAGGCGTCGCCACACTCGACCGTGCCGCCGATGTTCATGCCGACGGTGTCGCTCGCACCCATCTCGCTCTCGACGTAGGCGGCGACCTCGACCGGCGCAACGATTGTGGCGTCGGTGAACTCGCCGACGTGGGCGATGTGGTCCGCATGACCGTGGGTCAGTAGTACGTAGTCGGGCTGGTCGATGTCCGCCGGCTCCATGTCGGTGTGAGGATTGTCGAAAAACGGGTCGATGAGCAGGCTGGTAGTACCGACTTCGACGTACCACGTCGAGTGGCCGTGCCAAGTGAGTTCCATTGCGTCCCACCGTACTCGCGTCGCGCACTTAATACTGTAGGCGGGCGTGCGGAGCCGGAACACGAGCGGGTTCGCGTACGTTTATACCATCCGGCGACGAGAAGCGGACATGCACCGCGTCAGGTTCCGCGACCCCGACGGCGAGGTTCGCACCGGCAAGTGGGACGCAGATACAAGCCGCATCACCGCCAACGCCGGTCCCACTGGACGAGTTGCCTTCCCCGACGACACCTATTCGCCCGAGGACGTGGACGTGCTCGCCCCGACCGAGCCGTCGAAAATCGTCTGTGTCGGGCTGAACTACGCCGACCACGCCGCAGAGCAGGACAGCGAGATTCCCGAGCGCCCGATGTTGTTCCTGAAGGGACCGAACACCGTCGCGAGTCACAACCAAACCGTGGAACTGCTGCCCGACAAGGAACGCATCGACTACGAGGCCGAGCTCGGCGTCGTCATCAACACGGCGTGTCGCAACGTCACTGAAGAGGAGGCGATGGACGTGGTCGGCGGTTTCACCTGCGTCGACGACATCTCGAACCGCGACGACCAGCGGGTCGAGCAGAACTGGGTGCGCGGGAAGGCCTTCGACGGCGCTGCGCCGATGGGGCCGCTGCTCGCAAGCCCCGACGAGGTGCCAGAAGACGCGACCATCGAACTCCGGGTCAACGGCGAGCGCAGACAGCACTCCTCACGGGATCAGTTCATCTTCTCGATACCCGAACTCATCGCGGAGATCACGGCCTACATGACGCTCGAACCGGGTGACGTCATCGCGACGGGGACGCCAGCCGGCGTCGGGCCCCTCTCGGACGGCGACCGCGTGGCCATCGACATCGAAGGTATCGGCACGCTCGCCCATTCGGTCACGATTCCATGACCGACTCGAACCAGCGCCGGAGGGTGGGACTGACGTAGGCGACCGCGCCGAGACCGACCAGCGCCACCCCGAGCGGGAAGACGAGCGGGTCGATTGCGACACACTGGTTCAGCGAGCCGATGGCCGCGTAGTAGCGTTCACCCCGATAGGTGACGACCGCACCCTGCTGTAGCGCGTTCGTCCGAATCTGCCCGTCGATTTCGGCCTCGCTCGTGAGACCGGTGACTGCCTCGACGAACGCTGCACGCTCGGCGGGAGCAAGGGAGTTTGCGGGGAGGCTGGGAACGTCGTCGCCGTAGGTGCTCGGCGAGCTGACTTCGAGAATCGGGTTGCCACAGAGACCGAGGTCCTCCTGGACCAGCGCGTAGCCGCCGACGACGGCCGCACCGATGCCGATGGCGAACAGCACCGCGCCCAGAAAGCGCATCGTGAAGGCGATGGTATCCGTCCGATTCATTCGATATCCGCTTCTCGCTCGGGTGGATTATGTGTTTTCGGATGTCAGCAAGCGGGCAAGGGAGAGTAGGGTAGGGAATCGGGGTCATCGGCGTGTGGGTATCCTTAAACCTCGCCGCCCGCTTTTCGAACCATGCAGCCACGGGACCTCTCCGAGCACGCCGTGTACGCGGCGGGCCGGGGTAGCGAGGAGGTCGCCCGCGAGCTGGGTCTCGACCCCGCCGAGCTGGTGACGCTCTCCTCGAACGAGAACCCACACGGCCCGAGTCCGGCGGCGGCCGCCGCCATCCGCGAACAGGCAAGTGCGGTCCACACATACCCCAAAAGCGTCCACACCGACCTCACCGAGCGAATCGCCGAGTGCTGGGCAGTCGAACCGGCACAGGTCTGGCTCGCCAACGGCGGCGATGGCGCGCTCGATTACCTCTCGCGCGCGCTGCTCGACCCCGGTGATTCGGTGTTGGTCTCCCGGCCCGGCTTCGCCTACTACGCGATGAGCGCACGCTATCACCACGGCCGAGTGGACACCTACGAACTGGAGCAATCGAACGCGTTCGCACAGACGCCCGAGACCGTGCTCGACGCCTACGACGGCGAACGAATAATCTATCTGACGAGCCCACACAACCCGACCGGCACGACCGCAAGCCTCGACACCATCGAGCGCATCGCCGCCGAAACCGACGACGAAACCTTGACTGTGGTCGACGAGGCCTACGGCGAGTTCGCCGATGTCGAAAGTGCGCTCGCGCTCGTCGAGGGTCGGGACGACTGGGATGCACGCGACGACGTCGCCGTGCTCAGAACCTTCTCGAAGGCCTACGGGCTGGCGGGCGTGCGACTGGGCTACGCCGTGGTTCCCGACGAGTGGGCCGCGGCGTACACGCGCGTGAACACACCGTTTGCGGCCAGCGCGCTCGCCTGCCGGGCCGGACTTGCGGCGCTCGACGACCGCGAGCACGTCGAAAAAACGGTGGAGACGGCCGAATGGGCACGCGAGTTCATGGCCGAAAACCTCGACGCACACACCTATCCGAGCGCGGGCAACTTCGTGCTCGTCGATGTCGGCGACGCCACGGCGGTCGCGGAGGCCGCCAAACGAAAGGGCGTCATCGTCCGGGACTGTTCGAGTTTCGGTCTGTCCGACTGCATCCGGATTTCGTGTGGCACCGAAAGGGAAACCGAACGCGCGGTCGAAGTGATAAACGAGGTGCTCGCGTGAGCATGCGGGTCGCCGTCACCGGGACGCCCGGCACGGGCAAGACGACCGCGACCAAGTGTCTCGACCGCGAAGTGGTGCATCTGAACGATATCATCCGCAAAGAGGGTCTCGATTCGGGGACCGACGAGCGCCGTGACAGTCTCGTCGCCGACATGGACGCGGTCGAGGCGTTTCTCGACGAGCGGATGAGCGGGGAAATCGAACTCGTCGAGTCCCACCTCGCCCACCGGCTGCCGGCCGACCGTGTCGTCGTGCTACGCTGTCATCCCGACGAACTCGGTGAACGGCTCGCCGCGCGCGGCGAGTCGGAGGCGTCGGTCGCGGAGAACCGAGAGAGCGAGGCGATCGACGTGACTCTCGCCGAAGCCGTCGAGGAACATGGAGCCGATAGCGTCTACGAGATCGATGCAAGCGAGCGCACCCCCGAGGAGGTCGCCGCCGAAATCGAGCGCGTGGTCGCTGGCGAGCGCGAACCGAGCGCCGGAACGGTGTCCTTTCTCGATGCGTTATCATGAGTGAGCGCCGATGACGCTCGACCAGTATCGCTCGCTGGCCGACAGACTGTTGGAGCCGTTCGTCGGCTGGGCAGCCCGCGTGGGGCTGACGCCGAACGCCGTGAGCGCGCTGGCGTTCGCCCTCGCCGGCGGAGCGGGTGTCGCCTACGTGCTCGCGGGCGGCGAGTCGCTGTGGTATCTCGTCGGCGCGGTGCTGGTGGGACTCAATGGCGCGCTCGACCTGCTCGACGGCGCGCTCGCGCGCCGACTCGACACCGCCTCGCGGGCCGGCGACCTGCTCGACCACGTGCTCGACCGATACGCCGACATCGTGCTGGTCGTCGGACTCGCGGTCGGCATCGAGCGGGAACTGTTGGGCATCGTGGCCGTCACCGGTGTATTGATGACCTCCTATCTCGGTACGCAGGCCCAAGCGGTCGGTCTCGACCGGGTGTATGGCGGGCTGCTCGGCCGCGCGGACCGCCTCGCGCTCATCGGCCTCACCACGGCGCTGGCGGCGTTCGTCGAGTTCTCGGTTCTCGGCGTAAGCCTCGTCGGCTGGCTGGTGGTCGTCCTCGCCATCGTGGGCCATCTGACCGCACTCCAGCGCCTCTCACATGCATGGGATGCGCTCGCGCCGGGTCGGTGAGCGCGGCGGACGTTTTATACGCACGGGTAGCCTTCGGCCGACATGGTTCAGTGTGAGATGTGCGGTGCGGAGACGTCTTCTCCGACGACGGTGGAAATCGAGGGTGCTGAACTCGACGTCTGCGACGACTGTGCGGACTTCGGCACTGAGGTCGAGCAGCAGTCGACCGGAAGTGCCTCGACGAAGTACTCGACCGGCTCGTCGTCGGACGGGTCGAGCGCATCATCGGGTTCTGGCGGCGATTCAGGCGGGTCGGGCGGTTCGCGCCGGCAGCGCGACATGTTCGACGACATGGACGAGATCGTCCAGGACTACGACGAGCGCATCCGCACCGCACGCGAGTCGGCGGGGTTGAGCCAGAAGGAACTGGCCAAGGAACTCAACGAGAAGGCGAGCCTCATCCAGAAGCTCGAACGCGGCGCGAGCCTGCCGAGCGACAGCGTCCAAAGCAAGCTCGAACGCAAACTCGACATCACGCTCACCGAGGGCGGTGTCGACGACACCGAGTGGGAGGGTGCAGCCTCGACGGGCGAATACACCCTCGGCGACGTCGTGCAGCGAAAGGACTCCTGAAATCGACCGGTCGTTCGACAGCGCCACCTCGCAATCTATTTGTCCGTTGCGGGTTCGCTACCAGCATGTTCGTCCTCGTCAACCTGAAAGCCTACGCCGCCGATGCGGTCGAGATTGCCACCGCTGCGCACGAGGTAGCTGGCGAATCGGGCGCGCGAATCGCCGTCGCGCCCCAAGCATCGCAGCTCGCAGCGGTCGCCGACACAGGAGTCGAGACGTGGGCACAGCACGTCTCACCCGTCGAGCAGGGCAGTCATACGGGGAGTACGCTCGCAGAGGCGGCGGCGGCGGCGGGCGCGGTCGGAACCCTAATAAACCACTCCGAGCGCCGGCTCCGCCTCGCCAACATCGACGGGGCACTTGACGCCGCCGGTAGGGCGGACCTCGAAACTATCGTCTGTGCCAACAATTCTAAGCAGGTGGGTGCGGCAGCGGCACTCGGGCCAGATGCAGTAGCGGTCGAGCCACCCGAACTCATCGGCGGGGACGTCTCGGTGAGTCAGGCCGACCCCGACGTCGTCGAGGATGCGGTCGCGGCCGCCGACGCGGTCGACGAGTCCGTCGACGTGCTCTGCGGTGCGGGGGTCTCCTCGGGTGCAGACCTCGACGCGGCGGGCGAGTTGGGCGCTGAAGGCGTGTTGCTCGCCAGCGGCGTGGCGAAGGCCGACGACCCGCGTGCGGCGCTTTCGGAACTGGTCGAACCGCTCGCCTGACACCGGCCAGCCATCGTATCGCGCTCGCGGGAACATATCACTACGGAGGGAACATGATTCATGATGGGCGTGACGTTATTCGGGGTATGGCAACGCACAACCTGACCGATTACGAGGCCGCGCGCGAGGAGTTCTCGTGGGAAGATATCTATGCCGAAGCCAACTGGGACGCCCCCGAGGCGTTCAATATCGGCCACGAGGTCTGTGACCGCCACGCCGACGGCACAGGAAGGGTGGCACTGGAGTACGCCGGCACCGACGGCGAGCGCGAGACGCTGACGTTCGACGACCTCGCCGAACGGTCGAGCCGGTTTGCAAACGTGCTCGAATCGGAGGGTATCGAGCACGGCGACAGAGTGTTCACCTATCTGCCGCGGATTCCAGCCCACTACGTCGCGCTCGTCGGCACGCTGAAGCGAGGGGCGGTCTTCGGCGGGGTCAACGAACGGTTCGGTCCCGAGGGTATCGCCTACCGACTTGACGACTGCGATGCCAGCGCGGTCGTGACGACTTCGGAGAACCGCGAAACCGTCGAAGAGGCGCTCGAGGGCGTTTCGAGCGTCGAAACGGTCATCACGGTGAACCGTGGCGACGGCATCATGGATGGCGACGTGGATTTCGCGGAGGCGACCGCCGCAGCGAGCACCGAATACGACGCGGTAGCAACGGGCGGCGAAGACAATGCCTTACTCTACTACACCAGTGGCACGACCGGGCTGGCGAAGGGCGTCCTGCACAAACACCGCTGGGTCGCCGGCGTCGCGGCCACCCAGCACTACGCGGTCGATCTGCAGGACGAGGACCTCTACTGGTCGACGGCCGACCTTGGATGGCTCACCGGCCCCATCAACGCCCTCGGCGCGTGGTTCTGGGGCACGAGCCAGCTCGCCTACGAGGGCGAGTTCGACCCTGAGGAATGGGCCGCCATCCTCGACGAGTTCCCGGTCACAGTGTTGTTTTCGGTGCCGACGGCCTACCGAATGCTCCGGACGAACGAAACGGTTCTGTCGGATGTGAATCTCGACCTGCGTCACGCGCTCTCCATCGGCGAACCGCTCTCGGCGGGCGTCGTCGAGTGGGGCGAACAGGCATTGGGAGTCACCATCCTCGATACGTATGGGCAGACCGAGACCGGCAACATGGTCATCAACAACTATCCGACGATGGAACTGCGACCCGGAAGCATGGGCAAACCCCTACCCGGTGTGGAGTCAGCCATCGTCGACCCCGCGACCGGCGAGACGCTCGAACCGGGCGAGACGGGTGAGATCGCTCATCGCGGGGAGTTCCCGTGCTTTTTCGCCGAGTTCTGGGAGAACCCCGAAAAGACCGCCGACTGTTTCGTCGATGGACCCGACGGCGAGTGGTATCTCTCGGGTGACCTCGCCCACCTCGATGAAGACGGGTATTTCTGGTTCGAGGGCCGCGCCGACGACGTCATCCTCTCCTCTGGCTACCGCATCGGTCCCTTCGAGGTCGAATCCTCCTTGGGAGAGCACCCCGCCGTCGCCGAGGCCGCCGTCGTCCCGAAACCCGACGAGGAGCGGGGAAACATCGTCAAAGCCTACGTCGTGCTCACCGAGGAGGGGAGTGGTTCAGAAGACCTCGCCGAGGAGCTGAAAACCCACGTCCGCGAGGAGCTGTCGGCCCATGAGTACCCCCGCGAGGTGGAGTTCGTCGGCGACCTGCCGAAGACGGTGACCGGGAAGATCCGCCGCACGGAGCTACGCGATAGGACCGCGGACCCGACCGAATAACCCGATCAGCGGACGAGATACGGTTCGTCACCGGGCATGAACCGTCCGAGGTCGGCCTCGCGGCGGTAGTCGGTGGCGAGCAACGTTTCGAAGGTCTCCGTCAGCCGTGCGGCTGAGCCGTCCTCCCAGTCGGCAGGGTCCGCTATCGGGACGACGAGCCAGCCGCTGCCGCGCAGTTCGCTCGCGTGGAGGGTTTCCATGTCGAGCGGACGCTGTGGGGTGCGGGCGGTGTAAGTTCGGATGACGTGGTCGGTCGCGCGCTCGCCGACCGGGAGGAGGACGTGTGCGCCGATGGCGCGGAGCTCGGCGTCGAAAAACCGCTCGCAGTCGGCGTACGACTCCGGAGTCGGGTCGTCGGCACAGAGATGGAGATAGGACAGAAACAGCTCACCGGGGACGGGGGCGTCGGCATCGGGGTCGTCGATCAACCCCACGTCGGCGAGGACGGCGAGTAGGCGACGGCCGGCGGCGTTCGTGAACGGGACGCCCGTATCGAGACCACCGTGGACAGCGGGGTGGTCGCCGATGAGATGAAACGCCGCGTTCGCATCGCCGTATCCGGGAACGAACTCCTCGCAGGGTGGACGCATCCCGAAGGGGTTGCTCGTGCGGTCGGTGACGTTTTGCACGGCGGGCGTCCGGTCGCTGCGGACAAATGTGTGCCGGGTTTCGACCGCGGCGGGGTCAGTAGACGACGTACGACAGCAGATAGACGACGATGCCGAGCGCGAACGAGACCATCCACAGCGAGGCGGCGACGCGGCCGACTCGTGGGTGGTTCGTTGCCGAGAGCGCCTCGACGGGCCGGGTGAGCGCGAGCAGGAGGACGTAGTACAAAAGCGGGATACAGACGATGGCGAGCGAGACATGGATGGCGAGAACCGGCAGATAGACGAACTGATAGATGGTCTCGGGACCCGGGAACGGTGCCGGTCCGAGCAGCGAGACGCGGTAGAGATAGAGCACGAGAAAGGTGACGAAGAGCGCGAGCGAGACACCCATCAACGTTCGGTGGCGGGCGATTGCGCCGCGCCTGATGGCTCGCCAGCCAGCGGCGATGGTGACGATGGCGAGCGCGCTGACGAGGACGTTGATGAAGGGAATGGCCTCAAGCACCGCCGTCGGTGCTCGGGGAAGCGTTCCATCGAACGCACCGAGGACGGCCCCGAAGACGAGCGCGAGCGACACCACCGAGAGCAGTCCCGCAAGCGCCGGCACGTGATTACGTGCGCGAAACTTCATGGGTCGAGTTTGGACGGCCGCCGGCTTGTAGCTTATTCATTCCCCCTGAAGTCGTCGAAGCGCGCCTGGCTGTCGGTCGGTTCGGGGGTCGAATCCGACCGACCGGCCGCCTCGTCCACACTCGTTTCGGTGCCGCCGTCGGCCCGCTCGTGGGGCGAGGACTCGAAGCCGTCGAGGCTGGCCTGTTCGCCCGATTCGAAGGCGAGGTTCGACACCCTGACGCCGACTTTCCTGACGGTCGCGTCGTCGAACTCATCCAAGAGATCGAGCGCCACTTCCGAAACGAGGTCGGCATCGGCCACCGGCCCGGGCAGCGAGCGAGCGCGGGTGTTGACGTCGAACGGCGGCGTGACGACCTTGATTCCGATGGTGCGATAGAGTGCGTCCTCGCGGTCGGCGTGCTCGGCGACGGCCGCCGCGAGCGTCGCGACGCGCTCGCGGAGTGTGGCCATCTCGTCGGTGGCATCGGTGAACGCCGACTCGCGTGAGAGGCTCTTCGGGCGGCCGACGGGCGTCACCGACCGTGTGTCCTCGCCACGAGCGAACGAACGGATCTCGCGGCCGCGCTCGCCGAAACGCTCGTCGAGCCTGCCGGGCGAAGCCGCGGCGAGGTCGCCCGCCGTCTCGATGCCCATCTCGCGGCATTCGCGGGCGGTGACGGGACCGACGCCGTGCACAGTATCGATGTCGAGCGGCGCGAAGAACTCGGCCACGTCGCCGGGTTCGACAGTGACGAGTCCGTCGGGTTTGTCGCGGTCGGCGGCGACCTTCGCGGCACTCATGTTGGGTGCGACGCCGATGCTCGCGACGACGCCCACCTCTTCGTGGATGCGCTCTTTGATATGGCGGGCGTAGCCCTCGGCGAGCGTCCGGCCGTCGACGCGCTCCCACGACGTCCGCTCGGTGATGTCGAGTGCCGCCTCGTCGATGCTCACCTCGCGAACGACGTCGGCACAGTCGTGAAGGATTTCTCGTACTTCCTCGCCGACCGTCTCGTAGTAGTCGAGGTCGACCGGGAGATAGTGGCCGGCCGTCTCGCCCGCGCCCGCGTCCTCAACGGGAGGCAGTCGGTCGAGCGCCGTCGAGATGGCCTGCGCGCTCTCGACACCCTCGGCGCGGGCCTCGTAGCTCGCGGTGGCGACTGCACCGTGGGTCTCGCCGGCCTCGTAGCCCATCCCAACGACGACCGGTTCGCCCCGGAGGGCGCGCTCGCGGCGGCGCTCGCAGGCGGCGTAGAAACAATCCATATCCACGTGGAACACGATGGGGGTATCGCCCTCGTCGATACCGGGCAGGTGTTGCCCGCCGTGTTCGGTCATGCGAAAACGACGTGTGCCACACCAATGAGCGTTGGCAAACGCGGTGGGTTGTACCCGCGACCAGTTGGATCGACACAAAGTTTATTACACGTACTGTAAAACGGTGACATGCGTCAGACAGCATGACGACAATCAGACATCCCCTCCGGCGGCTCCGGTATGCGCTCGCACTCAGCTACACGCCAGAAGAGAGCAACACGAGCTATATCGACGAATCGTAATCCCTAGTGGAGTTCACAGTCGGTAGTTCCCATCGCGTCGGCATAGCAGGATGATTTGGACACGAGATATGC
>CAZJHA010000061.1:0-10733 GCA_964545755.1 uncultured Halobacteriales archaeon
TTCTACGAGTGGTTCGTCGGCGGGGAACTGAACGCCAGCCACAACTGCATCGACCGTCATCTCGACGAGCGCGGCGACGAGACCGCCATCCTCTGGGAGGGCGAGGGGGGCGAAGCCCGACACATCTCCTACAACAACCTCCACGAACAGGTCAACGAGATGGCCGCCGCGCTCCGCGGGGTCGGCGTCGAGGAGAACGACATCGTCACGATTCACCTGCCGATGGTGCCCGCGCTCCCGATAACGATGCTCGCGTGTGCGCGAATCGGCGCACCCCATAGTGTGGTGTTCGCCGGCTTCTCGGCGAGCGCGCTCGCAAACCGCGTCAACAGCGCCGACTCCGACCACGTCGTGACCATCGACGGCTATTACCGCCGCGGCGACTTCCTGGAGCACATCGAGAAGGCCGACGAGGCGATGGACGAGATCGACGGCGACCCCGAAACCCTCGTGTGGACGCGCCACGACGACGTTCACGACTCCGTCAGTGTGAGCAACGAGTACACGATGGTCGCCGACCTCTTGGCGGACCACCGTGGCGAGACGGTCGAGCCGGTCAGCCGCGACGCCGAGGACCCGCTGTTTTTGATGTACACGTCGGGAACGACCGGCGAGCCGAAGGGCTGTCAGCACCGGACTGGCGGCTATCTCGCCTACGCCACGGGGACCTCGAAGTACGTCGAGGACATCAAACCGGAGGACACCTACTGGTGTTCTGCCGACATCGGGTGGATTACGGGCCACTCGTACATCGTCTATGGGCCGCTCGCACTGGGGACGACGACCGTGATGTACGAGGGCACGCCCGACTACCCCGAGAAGGACCGCACGTGGCAGATAGCCGAAGAGTACGACGTGGACATCTTCCACACCTCGCCGACCGCGGTGCGCCAGTTCATGAAGTGGGGTCCGGAGTACCCCAAGGGATACGACTTCGACTTCCGGCACATGACCACCGTGGGAGAGCCGAT
The DNA here is from genome assembly GCA_964545755.1 of uncultured Halobacteriales archaeon. GTDB lineage: Archaea > Halobacteriota > Halobacteria > Halobacteriales > Halococcaceae > Halococcus. The sequence continues at coordinate 972 of CAZJHA010000061.1, forward strand.
CCAGCCGGAGGCGTGGCTGTGGTACTACCAGCACATCGGCGACGAGAGCGCCGTCATCGTGGACACGTGGTGGCAGACCGAGACCGGCGGGCACATGATCACGAATCTGCCGGCCATTCAGGACATGAAGCCGGGCAGCGCGGGCCACCCAGCCCCGGGAATCGAAGCAGCCATCCTCGACGACGAGGGCAACGAAATCGAGGCTGGCAGCGGCGAGGCGGGCAACCTCGCCATCACGCGGCCGTGGCCCGGCATGCTTCAGACCGTGTATGGCAACGACGAACGCTTCATTGGGGAGTACTGGGAGCGCTTTTCCGATACCGACTCCGAGGACTCCGAAGACTGGGTGTACGCGGCGGGCGACGGCGCGATACAGGCAGAAGACGGCTACTACCGGGTCCTCGGGCGGCTCGACGACGTGATGAACGTCGCCGGCCACCGGTTGGGAACGATGGAACTCGAAAGCGCGGTGTCACAGGTCGAGGACGTCGCCGAGTCGGCGGTCGCCGCGCGCGACGACGCCGAGAAGGGTGAAGTACCCGATGTCTACGTCACCGTCAGGGAGGGCGTCGAGGAAACCGATGAACTCCGCGAGCGTATCGTCGAATCGGTCGAGGACGAGATCGGGAAGTTCGCCAGACCGGCAAACGTGATGTTCGTCGACGACCTGCCGAAGACGCGCTCGGGCAAGATCATGCGCCGGCTCTTGGAGGACATCTCCAACGACGAGGAACTCGGCAACACGAGTACGCTCGCCGACCCGAGCGTCCCCGAAGACATCCGCGACCAACTGCAGGCCGACTGACCGACCGCGCTCGGCGGGAAGCGGTTTTCGTCTCAGCAGCAATCGAACGAACATAAATGGGGTGCGGAGTGGCGGGTGGTCCCGTCGGTCATATACCGTCTCCGTCCGACAGTTTTTGTTACGGAAACGATACGTCCCATCGGAACAATTATTAAGGTTGCATCATAGGCGTTCGTATGGCTCGGAGTAACACAGAGCAAAGTCGCCGTGACGTGCTGAAACTGGCCGGGGCATCGAGCACCGTCGGAATCGCCGGACTGGCTGGCTGTCTCGGTGGTGGCGGTGGCGGCAACGGTAGCGGTGGCGGCAACGGTAGCGGTGGTGGCGGCAACGGTAGCGGTGGTGGCGGCAACGGTAGCGGTGGTGGCGAGGACTACCCCTCGATTGGCAACTTCCCGGTCGAGGGCGACACCGTGACGTTCGGGTTCACGGTTCCGCTCACCGGGTCGTACCAGGAGGAAGGCCAGGAGGAACTCCGTGCGTACGAGCTCGCCGTCAAACACCTCAACAACGGCGGCGGCTGGGTCGACCTCTGGAGCGACCTGAGCGGCAACGGCGTTCTCGGCAAGCAGGTCGACTACGTGCAGGGCGACACCGCGACCGACCCCGACACCGCGCGCAACGCCGCACGGACGATGATCAACCAGGACGACATCATCATGTTCACCGGCGGGTCGTCGAGTTCGGTGGCGGTCGCACTGGAGAGCCTCGCCCAGCAGGAGAAGGTGCAGTACCAGTGCTGTCTGACCCACTCGAACGCCACCACCGGCTCGGACTGCCGGCGGTACGGCTTCCGCGAGGTGTTCAACGCCTACCACAGCGCGAAGGCGCTCGTGCCACCGGTCACCGAGGCCTACGGCGACAGCGAGCAGTTCTTCCAGATATACGCCGACTACACGTGGGGCCAGAGCGTCCAGTCCTCGATGAAGCAGTTCTTCGAGGAGGCGGGCTGGTCGCAGGTCAACTCGGTACCGACCGAACTCGGCACCGACGACTTCTCGACGGTGCTCTCGCAGGCCCAGAGCTCCCCCGCGTCGGTGCTGTTCGTGGTCGAGTACGGTCTCGACGGTGCGAACGCGCTGAGTCAGGCCCAGAACATGGGGCTGACCGAGGAGATGGAGCTCGTCGTCCCGCTGTACAACCAGCTGGTGGCCGACGGCGCGCAGAACGCGATTCCCGGTGTCTACGGCACCGTCGCGTGGGACTCGAAGATCGACAACGAGCCGTCGCGCGTGTTCACGCAGGCGTTCCAGAACGAGTACGACCGCGTGCCGGCGGGAGTCGCCCAGCTCGCCTACGCCCAGACCTTCCAGTACGCCGCGGCCGCCGAGCGTGCCGGGACCTTCTACCCGCCGGAGGTCATCAAGCAGCTCGAAGGCTACGAGTACAACAACATGGGCATGGGCCAGGAGACGATGCGCAAGTGCGACCATCAGGCCCAGCGGAAGGTGCCGGTCGCACAGGGGCGGCCGGCGAACGAACAGGAGCCGGGCAACCGGCTGGCGATCCAGAACCTCGTCTCGCGCGAGGACGTGGTCTACCCCTGTGACGGGGGACCGGCGGCCGAGTGTGAGCTCGGCTCCTACGAGTAGCGCGGGACGAACTACCGTCCACCGAGACGGACAGCGAGCCATCTGCAACTACATGAAACCGAAATCCACCACACAGACCGTTCGCACCGATGACCGACAGCACCGAACCGACCGCTCGAACCGGGTGAGTCGATGACCCTCCTCGCCGACGTCGCGCGGCTCCTGTTGCAGGGTCTCCAGCAGGGGTCGATCTACATCCTGCTCGCGGTCGGCCTCTCGATCATCCTCGGCACGCTGAAGTTCGTGAACTTCGCCCACGGCGCGCTGTATCTCATCGGTCTCTACGTCGGCATGTTGGTCGCCCAGACCACCACCGTTCGGGGACAGGTCGCCGAGTGGGGGTTCTCGTCGGTGGGGCTCGACTGGGGGTTCGTGGCCGCGCTCATCATCGCGCCGGCGGTGGTGTTCGTGGTCGGGCTGGCGATGGAGCGCTTCGTCGCCCGACCCTTCTACGACCGGTCGGACGTCGACCAGATACTGCTCACGTACGGGCTCGCTATCGTCATCCAGCAGGTGTTCCGGGTGCTGTTCAGTGGATCGAGCTACTCGCTCGACCGCCCCGCGTGGGCACAGGGGTCCGTCTCGCTCCCCGTCGTCGGCGGGTTCGCGTCGTGGCGGCTGTTCATCATCGGGGTCACCGCGGTGCTCGTGCTCGCCGTGTTCGCGCTGATCGAGTTCACCGACTTCGGACTCGTGGTGCGGTCGGGGACACAGGACGCCGAGATGGTCCGGCTCCTCGGCATCGAGATCGAGCGGGCGTACCTCATCGTCTTCGCCATCGGCGCGGCGCTCGCGGGCATCGCGGGGGTTCTCAACGGCCCCATCGGACAGCTGAATCCCACGGTCGGCACCGACATCCTCGTGCCCTCGTTCATCGTGGTCGTCATCGGCGGGCTCGGCAGCATCCGGGGTGCGGTGCTCGGCGGGCTCATCCTCGGGTTCACCGAGGCGTTTTTCGTCCTCTGGTCGCTCTCGATTCCCTCGCGCGGTATCGAGTACGGACTGAGCCAGTGGGCACCGGTCGCCATCTACGTGATTGCCGCGGTCATCCTGCTGGTCCGTCCGCAGGGTCTGCTCGGCCGGGAGGTCGATATCTGATGGCCGCGAACGCCCGGATTCGTCCCCGGAGCTGGCGGTGGTCTCATGAGTGACGAAAACGCGAATCCTGCCGAGACCGAGACGGGAGGCATCATGGGGCAAATCCGCACGCGGTGGACGACCGCGGTCGGCGAGGAGGCGACCGTCGTGCTCCTCACCATCGTCGGGGTCGTGGTGTTCCCGTACCTGTTCGTGCGCGCGCCGGTACTCGGCGACCTCATCAACGGTACCCAGTCGCTCGCGGGGCTGATCCTCGTGTGGGGAATCTTCGCGCTCGGGTTCGACCTGCTGCTCGGTCGTGCGGGGCTGCTTTCGTTCGGCCACGCCGCGCTCTGGGGGGCCGGTGCCTACGGCGCGGGCTGGGTGGTCGTCAACGTCACCGGCGCACCGCTCGTCGCCATCCTCGCCGGGACGGTCATCGCCGTCCTGCTCTCGTGGCTGATCGGGTGGCTCTCGCTGCGCCGCGGCGGCATCTACTTCGCCATCCTCACGCTCGCGTTCGGCCAGATGATCTACTACACCGCCCTCGGACCGGCCGCCGAAATCACGGGCGGCGACAACGGTCTCACGGGCGTCGACCCGGGGGAGCTGCTCGGCGTGGTCACCCTCGACGAGGAGCTCCCGTCGGTGGCCGGAACGTTGGTCGGCGACTGGGTGTACGTGTTGATCGCCACGGCGCTCGTGCTGTCGGTGGTGGCCATCCTCCGCATCCTGAACTCGCCGTACGGCACCGTCTTCCGCGCCATCAGCGAGAACGAACAGCGCGCGGAGTTCGTCGGACTGAACACGTGGCGGTACAAGCTGATGGCGTTCATCCTCTCGGGGACCTTTGCGGGCGTCGCCGGGTCGCTGTTCACGATACACAGCGAGTACGTCCCGCTGTCGTCGCTGTACTGGCAGACCAGCGGCGAGGTCGTTATCATGACGGTGCTCGGCGGCGTGGGAACGCTGTTCGGGCCGGTGTTCGGCGCCGGACTCTACCTCTACGTCGAGATCATCGTGGGCAATGGCCACCCCTTCGAGTGGCTCGTGCCGTACTGGCATCTCGTCCTCGGCATCGTGTTCGTCGCGGTCGTGGTGTTGCTCCCCGAGGGAATCTGGGGCGGCGTCCGCACCCTCCGGGATCGAGTCGGCACGCGATTCGGAGGTGAGCGGTGATGGCGCTGCTCGAAACCAGCGGGTTGACCAAGCGGTTCAACGGGTTGACGGCGGTCGATAGCGTCGACCTCGCCATCGAAGCCGGCAAGCGCGTCAGCGTCATCGGGCCGAACGGCGCGGGCAAGACCACGCTCATCAGCCTCATCACGCGCCAGCTCGACCGTACCGAGGGCGAAATCGTCTTCCGTGGCGAGTCGATCATCGACGACGCGCCCCACGAAATCGTCCAGCGAGGCATCAGCAAGTCCTTCCAGACCGCCTCCATCTTTCCGGACCTTCCAGTCGAGGAAAACGCCCGCATCGCGGCCATCGCCGCCGAAAACGGCTCGTTTCGGTTCGACTTCTTCAGACACGAGCACAGCTATCCCGCAATCGCGGACGCAGCGCGCGAGACGCTCCAGTCGGTGGGGCTGTGGGACCAACGCGAGACGGCGGCGAAGAACCTCCCCTACGGCGACAAGCGCCGGCTGGAACTCGGCATCGCGCTTGCCGCCGAACCGGAGCTGTTGATGATGGACGAACCCACCGCCGGGATGAGTCCCGAGGAGACGAACGCGACCGTGGAGCTCATCGAATCGGTCAAAGAGGAGTTCGGACTCACGTTCGTGCTGGTCGAACACGACATGGAGATCGTCTTCAACGTCTCCGACCGCATCGTCGTGCTCAATCGGGGGCGGGTCATCGCGGAGGGACCGCCCGAAGATATCCGCGAAAACGAGGACGTACAGGCGGCGTACCTCGGCAGAGGCGGGGAAGCATGAGTCTGCTCGAACTCGACGCCGTCGATGCCCACTACGGCGAGAGCCACATCCTCCGTGACGTCACCATGAGCGTCGAGGAGGGCGAAATCTGTGCGCTGCTCGGGCGCAACGGGGCCGGCAAGACGACGACGCTGCGGTCGATTGCCGGCGCGACACCGCCCGAGGTGCGGGACGGCACCGTCACGTTCGCTGGCGAGGAGATAACGGGTATGGCGGCCGAGGACATCTCCGTGCGCGGCATCTCGCTCGTGCCCGAGGAGCGCCGCGTCTTTCCCGACGAGACCGTCGGCGAGAACCTCCACATCGCCGAGACCGTCCGTGCGCTACCGAACCGCATCGGGCGGTCGCTCAGCTTCGACGGGGAGGCGATGTCGGATGCGGAGGTCTTCGAGTTCTTCCCACGGCTCGAAGAGCGACGGGACCAGAAGGCGGGCACCCTCTCGGGCGGTGAACAGCAGATGCTCGCCATCGGCCGCGCGCTCAAACAGCACACCGACCTCCTGATGCTCGACGAACCCTACGAGGGGCTGGCCCCGCAGATCATCGACGCCGTCGAGGCGGCCATCGACCGCATCCACGAGGACGGAACCACCGTCCTGCTGGTCGAACAGAACGCCATCGCGGCGATGAACCTCGCCGACCGGTGTTACGTCCTCGATCAGGGTGAGATCGTCTTCGAGGGCAGCGCCGAGGAGTTGAGCGACGACGACCGCACTCGCGAGCGGTACCTCGGTGTCTGATGGTCGACCACGACCACACCGACGCGATGGACGGACCGATGACGAACGGTGAGATGGACGCCGAACGACTCGTCGCAGTGCTCGTCGACGGCGGCGTGCTGTCGGTCGATGCGGACGGCACCGCCGCGACGACCGCCGCCTTCGAGGACACCCGTGGCATCTATCACGACAGCTACGCATCCGTTTCCGAGAGCGACTACCACGAGGCGGTCGCCGACGCCTTCGGGTTCGAGTCGGCCGAACGGGCCGCGACCCGCATCGACGCGCTCGGCGTCACCCGCGAGGAGTTCATCGCGTTCCTCGCACTCGATTCGGAACTCGATGAGGGGTACTCGACCGCGACGCTCGCGCGGATGGCGGCGGTCGTCACGGAACTCGACCCGGAAACGCCCGTCCCCGAGGACGTCGAGACGCTGACCGACGAGACCTACCCGGCGTTCGTGGCCGACCACGACCGCGCAATCGTCACCGTCTGGAAACACCACTGTGACCCCTGCGAGGCAATGAAAGAGGAGCTGGACGCCATCCTGGAGCAGATACCGGATGGCGTCGCCGTCGGCGGCATCGACGGCGACCGCGCCACGTCCTTTCGCAGCGCGTACGGCGTCGATGCGGCCCCGGCGATGGTGTTGTTCGAGAACGGCGAACTTCGGGAGAGATTCACCGGCCGGGCGACGCCCGACCGTGCCGCGGCGGCGTGTGCGGAGGCGTACGGACCGTGAGCCTACACACCGGGACCCGACCCCGTTATCTGCACGGGGCGGTCGGCACTGAGAACCAGCGACTGGGCGACGCTGCCGAACAGCGCCTTGCCCGCGGGGCTTCGCTTCCGGCCACCGATGTAGATGGCATCGGCATCGTGCTCGTCAGCCACCCGGAGAATCGCGTCGGTCGGGTCGCCGCTCTCGCCGACGACCGACGCCTCGATGTCGGCGTCGTCGAGCGCATCGAGTGCGCGCCGAACGGACGTGACCTGTGTCGCGGAAGCGCCCGACGGGTTGTCGCCGAAGACGTGGCACACGGTCACGTGGACGCTCTCGGTGGCCGCCGGCAATGCGGTGACGGCCTCGATCAGCCTTTCGAGACCCGTTCCGTCCGCATCGACACACAGCAGGACCTCGTACATGGGCTGGACTGCGGGGAGTGGTGACTTAGCTGTTGTGACGAACGGGGCACGATGAGGCGAGCGGCACGAGTCGATGGAATCGAACGTCAGGCCGCGGCCGTGGCGCTCGTGGTGTTGGTCGTGCTCGCCGGGTGCAGCGCCATTCTCGATAGCGACGACCGAGAGACGGCAACGCTCACGCCGGCAGCGGTGCCGACCGACCAACCGACGCCCACGCCCGCCCCGCGACTCGCACCGGGACTCACGGCGGCGCGCGTCGAGAACGCCAGCGCGCTCGCGGCGGCACACGACGCCGTGCTCGACGGCACGTCGTTCACCGTTCGTGAAACGATAGCCTATCGGGCTGCGAACAGAACCGCGATTCGCCGGGTGACGAGCCTGACTCGGGTCGGCAGCGACGGGCGAGTCAGCGTCACGAAACGATGGAGCGGAGCAACGACGCTGCGGCGCAGTGCGTCCTATTTCGACGGGACACGTCGACTGGTTGCAACGACCGGTGTGGACGGCGAGACGACCTACCGCCGAACGCCAACGACGGCCACCGAACCAATCGCCGCCGGGACGGGTAGCGAACGGATAGCGCGAACGTTCACCGTCGCCGAGGTACACGCCGTCGACCGCATCGAGAGCCGCGAGACGACGGCGTATCGTCTCGTTCCGGACGAACGACCGAGCGCCACGCCCGGCCGGTCGGTTCGCGTTCGTGCCACCGTCACCGCTCGCGGTCTGGTTCGCAACTACACTCTCGACCAGCGACTCAGCGGTCGAGTTGACGACGTGTCGTCCATCCACGTTTCGACGCGCTATGCCGCCATCGGCTCGACGGCCGTCGAGCGGCCCGCGTGGTACGAGCGGGCGATGGCCGAGACGAACACGACGGTCAACGCTGCCGCGAGGCGCATGAGTCACAGTGGCCGTCAGTAATCGCCGGGTTCGCCCGCGACCAACACCGGGCGGTCGGTGTTGACCATGACCGACTGCGCGCCGCTTCTGAGCTGTGCCTTCCCGGCCGGCGAGCGCTGTCGGCCGCCGACACAGATGAGGTCGGCCTCGCGGTCGGTCGCTACCTCGACGAGCGCGGTCGGCGGGTCGGTGGATACCGTCTCGACCGTGCTGTCGATGTCGTGCTCGTCGAAAAACGAGACGACCCGAGCGATGTCCGGCGTATCGGCGGATGAACCGCCCGCCTGCACCACCACGACCGCGAGGGATTCCGGCGGTGCGGGCAGGTCGGCGATGGCGTGAGCCTTTCGCAGCGTGCGCTCGTGGTCGGTACCGACACCCATGACGACGGTGTACATGGTGAAGCCATCGGGGCGCGCCGCCTTACCGGTCTCGATTAGCCGTAGCGCCGAGCGATAAACCGAACGGCGAGCAGGAGCACGCCGAGGATGGTCGCAAGCGTCACCATCCCGTAGACCGCGAGACCGAGGGGCGTCGGCGGCATCTCGATGAGGAAAAACAGTCGCACCGACCGGAGCGCGTCCGGACCGACCATCCCGAGGAGAAATCCCATCACTCCGGCGACGCCGACGGCGACGAGATAGATGACGAACACGACGCTCCGGCCGCTGTAGTCCGCTCGCCCGCGGCGCGTTGGAGTCTCGGACACGCGACTCCTACCGCTCGCCGGAAGATTAGCCTTTTGTCCGCGTGTCCGCTACTCGCGCCATGAACGAAAAGGAAATCCTCTTGGTCGTGCTTGCGGGCATCGCAACGCTGATGGCGGTCATGGCCGTCGTGCTCGTCGCTACCAGTTGAGTCGCTGAAAACCAGAACGGTCCGAGAGGAGTCCGACCGGCTATTCGTCGTCGGTTGCGTCGTCAACGTTCTCACCGCCGGATGCGCTTCGCTCGTCCGGCGAGGACCGCGCGCCTGCGGCGCGCTCACCGCCGTCGGTTCTGGCCGCGTCCTCCTCGCCGCCGTCGGCGATGGCCGTCTCCATGCGGCGCTCGTTCCACGCCCATTCGTTGGTGAACTGGTTGGTCTTCTTGAGACCCCACGGGTCGTCGGTGTCGAGGGTGGGTGCTTCGTACCACGACTGGATGATGTTCCAGATCCAGATTATCTGGCCGACCAGTATGATGAACGCGCCGAGGGTCGCCAGCTGGTGGAAGACCGTTATCATCTCCTGCGGGCCGACGCCGAAGGTGTAGGTCGCGTACCGTCGCGGCATACCGAGATAGCCGAGCAGCAACATTGCAAAGAAGGTGAGGTTCGTCCCGATCATCGATAGCCAGAAGTGCCACTTCGCGAGGCGTTGCTGGTACATCTTGCCGGTGAAGATGGGGAACCAGTAGTAGATGCCGGCGAACACCGAAAAGCCGATGAGACCCATGACGATGTAGTGGAAGTGGCCGACGATGTAGTAGGTATCGTGCAACACGAGGTCGACGGGGATGGCCGCGACGAACACGCCCGTGACGCCGCCGAAGATGAAGTTCGAGATAGCGCCGATACAGAACAACATCGGTGCAGTGAG
>CAZJHA010000062.1:0-10532 GCA_964545755.1 uncultured Halobacteriales archaeon
CGCTCGAATCGGGGGCGATTGCCGGCGCGGGACTGGACGTCTTCGAGACCGAACCCCTCCCCGAGGAGTCGCCACTGTGGGACTTCGAGGAGGTCATCATCTCGCCACACCGTGGGTCGGCGACGAACCGCTACCACCTCGACATCGCCGAACTGGTCGCCGAGAACGTCCGCCGGTATCAGGCCGGCGAGTCGCTGAAAAACCGCGTCGCCTGAACCGACGGCGCTCCATCGGAACCACGACATCGACCCGTTCGACCGCCCGAACACCTCGGTTAACGCGCACGCGGTTTTTCGAGCCGTCTTCACGGCACTTCGAAGGTCTCGACCACGATACCGTGAGATTCAGTCGTGCCCTACAGCCGGTCAGTGAGGTCCGAGACGACATCGACCGTCTTCGCGTCGCCACCGAGGTCGGGCGTGTGCGGTGCCGACTCGTCGGCGAGCTGTTCCTCGACGGCTCCACGGAGGTCGTCCGCGGCGGCGTCCTCGCCGTCGCCGAGCTGTTCGAGCATCATCGCACCGGTCAGTATCGACGCGAGCGGGTTGGCGACGCCCTCGCCGACGATGTCAGGAGCGCTGCCGTGGACCGGTTCGAACATGTCCGGGTAGTCGTTCTCCTCGTTGATGTTACCGGAGGGCGCGAGACCGAGACTGCCGGTGATGATGGCGGCGATGTCGGTCGTGATGTCGCCGAACAGGTTGGAAGCGACGACGACGTCGAACTCCTCTGGCCGGCGAATCAGGTCCATCGAGGACCGGTCGACGAGCAGGCTGTTGACCTCGACCTCGGGGAAGTCTTCACCCACTTTCTCGACGATGTCGTCCCAGAAGACCATCGAGTGGGCCTGCGCGTTCGATTTGGTTATCGAGGTGAGGTGACCGTCGCGCTCGCTCGCCGCCTCGAAGGCGCTGCGGACGATGCGTTCGGTGCCCTTCCGGGTGAACAGCGCCGACTGGACGGCGGTCTCGTGGTCGAAGCCGTGATGTTCGCGGCCGCCGACGTTGGCGTACTCGCCCTCGGTGTTCTCGCGGTAGACGACGAGGTCGATGTCGCCGCCCTCGTAGCCCCGGAGCGGGCTCTCGATGCCCTCGAACAGCTTGTTCGGACGCTTGCAGATGTACTGGTCGAAGCCCTTCCTGATGGGTAACAGCAGGCCATTGAGCGTCACGTGGTCGGGGACCTCGGGATGGCCGACGGCACCGAGGAAGATCGAATCCGCCGACGCGATTCGGTCGAGTCCGTCGTCGGGCATCATCGCGCCCGCCTCCAGATAGCGCTCGGTGCCCCAGCCGTAGGTCGACCGTTCGAGCGCGAAGCCGTGTTTCTCCGCAACGGTGTCGAGCACGTCCATCGCGGCGCTCGTGACCTCGGTGCCGATACCGTCGCCCGGAATGACGGCGATGTCGTATGCCTCCATGCACGCCCGTATCGCGCTCGATTGTAAATAACTGCCGATGTGGACGACCCGTGGCGTCGATAGCGGTGGAACTCGACGGCGTCGTTGCCGTTCACCGATAGGGCACGTCGACGGACATCACGACTGGATGCAGCGACGCCGTGGCACTCACGATATGCTCGGCGACGACTGTCGAACTGTTTTTATTCCCTGTGCCGATAGCGTCTACCAGAGCATGACAACTAGAAACACGAAGATCGTCTGTACGCTCGGTCCGGCGACCGCCGAGCAACGGACCATCGAGCGGCTCATCGAGAACGGGATGTCGGTCGCACGGCTCAACGCGAGCCACGGCACCACCGACGAGCGCGCCGACCTCATCGAGACGGTGCGTGCGGCGGGTGCGGCCGTCGGCCGGTCGGTCGCGGTCATGCTCGACCTGCCCGGACCGGAGATTCGCACCGCGCCGCTCGACGAACCAATCGAGCTCGAAACCGGCACCGAGGTCCAGCTCTCGGAGGGCGAGACCGCAACCCCCGAGGCGGTCGGCGTCTCGACCAGCATCGCGGCTGTCAGTCCTGGCGACCGCGTGTTGCTCGACGACGGCCGCATCGAAACGGTCGTCCGTCGTGTCGAGGGCGAGACCATCGTCGTCGAGGTCGAAAGCGGCGGGACGCTCGGCAGCCAGAAGGGCATCAACGTCCCGGGGGTCGACCTCGACTTGGAACCCATCACCGAACAGGATGAGAACGAACTAGCACTGGCGGCCGACCACGACGTCGACTTCGTCGCCGCGAGTTTCGTCCGCGACGCCGATGACGTCTACGCGGTCAACGAGGCTTTGGAGAACCACGGCGCGGACGTGCCCGTCGTCGCTAAGATCGAGCGCGCCGGCGCGGTCGAGCGACTCGACGGCATCATCGAATCGGCCTACGGCGTAATGGTCGCCCGGGGTGACCTCGGCGTGGAGTGCCCGATGGAGACGGTACCGCTCGTCCAGAAACGCATCATCCAGCAGTGTCGTGCGGCGGGCGTCCCAGTGATAACGGCGACCGAGATGCTGGATTCGATGACCCACGCGCGCCGGCCGACACGCGCCGAGGCCACCGACGTGGCGAACGCGGTGCTCGACGGTACTGATGCAGTGATGCTCTCGGGCGAGACGGCCGTCGGCGACCACCCTGCGAGGGTGGTCGACGCGATGGAGACTATCGTCGGCGCAGTCGAAGCCAGCGACGAGTACGCCGACCGCAACGAGCAGACCGTGCCCAAACCCGGCAGCGCTCGGACGGACGTACTCGCCCGCTCCGCACGCTATCTCGCCCGCGATATCGATGCAACGGCAATCGTCGCGGCGACCGAATCTGGCTACACGGCGCTCAAGGCCGCCAAATACCGCCCCGACGTGCCGGTGGTCGCGGTCACGCCGTCGCGGCAGGTCTGTCGGCATCTCGCGCTCTCGGCGGGCGTGATTCCCCGATTCGCGCCGCTCACCGAGCGCGAGAAGAGCACCGATATCGTGATACAGAACGCCGTCCAGACGGCAGTCGATACCGGCGTCGTCGCCAGCGGCGACAGCGTGGTCGTCCTCGCGGGATTGATGACCGACCTCGAAGCGGCGAACACGACGAACATGCTCAAGATACACGTCGCGGCGGATATCGTCGCCGCCGGGCGCTCGGTCGTCGAGGGCGTCGCCACTGGCCCACTTCACCACACGACCGACGGCGACCTCACCACGGTCCCCGACGGCAGCGTGCTGGCGCTGCCGACCGACTTCGACGAGGAGTTCACCGGCGACCCCTCGACCCTCGCGGGCATCATCAGCGGCCACAAGGGCGTCACGGGCTATCCGGCAATCGTCGCCCGCGAACTCGGGATCCCGATGATCGGCGGGGTAGACCTCCCCGACCTCCCAGGCGAGGCGACGGTGACGCTCGATGCCGAGCGTGGCGTCGTCTACGAGGGCGATATCACCGGCACGCGATAGACCACCGTGTCGGCTCCAAACTGGCGGCTTCGCGCTGCAGCGCTCTTCGGCCGAACCACCGCCGAGCGAAACAGCAGGCCGTGTTTCGCGTCCTCTCAGTCGACGCGCGCCTGCTCGCCCGCGAGGTCCTCGATGACCTGCATCACGCCGGAGTTGTCGTCGTCGCCCCGGCCAGTCGTCTCCATCGCCTTGTAGAGTTCGTGGGCGATGCCGGTCTGTGGCATGGGCGCGCCGAAGGCCTCGCCGGCGTCGGTCGCGATGCGGAGGTCCTTGTACTGGTAGGAAGCGAAAAAGCCCGGGTCGAAGTTCCCCTCGATCATCGCCGGTGCGCGATTGTCGAGCGTCCAGCAGCCGGCGGCCCCGCCGCTGATGGCCTCGACGACCCCATCGAGGTCCGCGCCGGCCTTCTGGGCGAAGACGAGCGCCTCGCTCACGCCGACCATCTGGGCGGCGACGACGATCTGGTTGCAGGCCTTCGTCGTCTGGCCGGCCCCGCTCGGCCCGCAGTGGGTGATGGTCTCACCCATCGCTTCGAAGAGTTCCTTGTGGGCGTCGAAGACGCGCTCGTCGCCGCCGACCATGATGGAGAGGGTGCCGTCGATAGCCCCTTCCTCGCCGCCGCTGATGGGCGCATCGAGCATTGCCGCACCTTGCGCTTCGATGTCCGCCGCGATGTCCTCGGTGACCGTCGGCGAAATCGTGGACATGTCGATGACCGTCATCCCCTCGCTCAGTCCGGCGAGAATCCCGTCGTCGTCACGGACGATGGACTCGACGACCGGTGAGTCCGGCAGGCACGTGATGACGACGTCCGTTTGCTCGGCGACCTCCTGTAGGGAGTCGGCCCGCTCGCCGCCGTAGTCGACCAGTTCCTCTACCGGCTCCTGTGACCGGTTGTGTCCGACGACCTCGTAGCCCGCGTCGACGAGGTTCTTCGACATCGGGAGACCCATGATACCCAGTCCGACGAAACCGATTGTTTCTGCCATTGCGTTTCACACCCACACCTAGCCAGTAAAATCCATCGGTTCGACGCCCGCCGGACCCAGCTGCCGTCCACCATCCTCGTATGCAAACGAATGAACTCACATCAACTCGTGGGCGGTCACCGGATGGACCGCTCGGGCTGGTCGTAAGCGTTATGTCCGTCTCGCCGGTGTCTCCGTGTATGCCACAGGAAGGGCAGTCAGCGCCGGCGTTCAGTCTACAAAACCACGACGGCGAGTCGGTCTCGCTCTCGGATTTCGAGGGCCAGCGCGTCGTCCTCTATTTCTACCCGAAAGCGGGAACGGAGGGCTGCACCGTCGAGGCGAACAACTTCGGCGATGCGTTCGAGGAGTTCTCCCAGCACGACGTGCAGGTGCTCGGCGTCTCGATGGACTCGGTCGCGGACCTCGCGGCGTTCCGTGACGACGAGGGTATCCCGTTTCCGCTGTTGAGCGACGAGGACGGGGTCGTCGCCGAACGCTACGACTCCGCCGACGACGGGACCGCGCTCCGGAACACCTTCGTCATCGACCCGGACGGCGATATCGAGGCCGTCTACCGAAACGTTGCGCCCGGTGAGCACGCCGAGCAGGTGCTCGACGACATCACTGAACGCGAAGTGGCCTAAACGCTCGCCAGCCGTCGCGACGGTCGATTTTTCGCGGTTCCCGACTGCACGCCACAGTGCATGCGGAAGGAGTTCCCGACGTCTGATAGCGAGCACAGCGAGGAGTTCAGCTTATAAACGCTCGATTCGGCGACGAGCGGTCCGTTCAGACGGATCGAGTGCGTGCCAGTTCGGCAATCGCGCCGGTCAGCACGCGGGTTGCGGTCGCACAGCTCTCCCAGTCGGTCCATTCGAGTGGGTTGTGGGAGATACCGTCGCGGGAGGGAGCGAAGATCATCCCCGAGTCGGTGACTTTCGCGACGTGCATCGTGTCGTGGCCGGCTCCCGAGTGCAATTCCATCGTCGAAATCCCGGCCTCCGCGGCCGCCTCGTCGAGCGCGGTCGTACAGCGCTCGTCCATCGCTATCGGTTCGATGTCGTAGGGTCGCTCGAAGTTGGTGTCGACGCCGCGCTCGGCTTCGAGGCGCGATAGGCTCGCTTCGACCTCGCCGACGATGGTTTCCATCGAGTCGTAGTCGATGTCACGGATGTCGATACCCAGCTCGACCCGTCCGGGAACCACGTTGACCGCGTTCGGACTGACGTCGAGCTTTCCAACCGTGCCGACGACGGTGTCGCCCTTCTCGGCAACGACGTCCTCGGTCGCTGCCTCGACGTCGAGGACCAGTTCGCTCGCCGCCGCGAGGGCGTCCGTGCGCTCGCTCATCGCCGCACAGCCCGAGTGGTCCGCCTCACCCATGATGTCGACCGCACAGCGAATCGTCCCGGTGATCGACGTGACGATGCCCACAGGTACGTTCGCGTCTTCGAGCCGGCTGCTCTGCTCGACGTGGATTTCGAGCCACGAATCCCACGTACCCGCGTCGAGCCGCCCGTTCCCTTTCGCGTCGATGTCCATCAGAGCGTCCGCAAGCGTGATACCCTCGTCGTCTTCGAGCGCGAGTGCGTCCTCGACGGATTGCTGTCCGCTCGCCACCGCCGAGCCGAGCACCCCGTTCGAAAAGCGCGTCCCTTCCTCCTCGGTGAAGCAGACGACCTCGACCGGTCGTCCGAGGTCGACATCGGTCTCTTGGAGCGCGCGGACGGCTTCGAGGGCACCGTAGACGCCCAGTACGCCGTCGAAGATGCCACCCTCGGGCACCGAGTCGAGGTGACTGCCGGCGGCGACCGCTGGCGCTTCCGGGTCGACATTTTCAGGCACCCATCGTCCGACGACGTTGCCGACCGAATCGACGCGGACGTCGAGTCCGGCGTCTTCGAGCCGCTCGATGAAATATTCGCGCACCTGCCGGTTGGCCTCGGTCCCTGGAAGCACCGTCCGCCCACGTCCCTCCGCGACCGATATCGCCCCGTACTCGCCGTTGGTCTCGATGTCGTCGCGCAGTCGGTCCTCGTCGACACAGCGAGACGGCCCTTCGATTGCGTTCATCGTTCGCGTATCGCTACCACGTGATTCGGCTTGAATGTGTGGGTTGTCGCAACCGCCCGTCGGACTCATGAATCGAAGCGGCGTCGCAAAAACGGGTCAGCATCGTCGCCTGACGGCTGTCAGTCGGCCGCCGGCGAGGATGACTCCGAGAGATACTCGGTGGTGCGCGCGTCGAGGTCGAGCTTTCGGAAGACGACGTAGGTGACGAAACCGACGGGAAGACCGATCATCCACGAGAGGTCGAGCATCGCGAGGCTCGCGAGCGACCCGACGAGCACGCTCGCAAGCGCCGTGACCGAAAAGCCCCTGATGAACCAGAATTTCGAGTCGCGGCTCTTGTCGTAGAGCGATGGAATGGAGGCGTCCCCGGACCGGAAGACCCAGTAATCGGCAAGCAGTACGCCGAGGACCGGTCCCAGCGGGACGGCGTAGGCGTTTATCATCAGGAAGTAGATACCGCCCTCGGCGGAGAACAGTACCCACGGGAAGGTCACGACCGACAGCACGCTCGTGATGATGAGTCCGCGCTCCCAGGTGGTGCCGATGGCATCCTGGAGGACGTGGACGGTTGGAATGAGATTGAGCGTCAGGTTCGAGGAGGTCTGTGCCGCGAGGACGAACACCATCACCGCGACGCCGACCGTCGGGTTCGGGGCCACGTCCATGATGGCGAACACCGGGTTCTGGGTGTTCGTCGTGATCGACGTGCCGAAGATGATGCCGACGAGCGCCATGTACAACATTGCCGGGGCGACCCCCAGCAGATGCCCGAGGACGTGATTCCACGAACCACGTTGCTTTTCGAGGTGGCGGCTGAGGTCGGACGCGTTGAGCGCGCCCGTCAGCGCCGTTCCGACGTGAGCCGCGACGATGGTGAGGAAGGGTAGCCCCCACGTCCCGCCGTAGCTGAGCGATCCCGACGAGATGCCCTGTTTCGAGACGACAGTGAACACCGTGTACGCAAGCAGGACGATGATGACGCCAGCGGCAATCGAATCGAACCACTTGATCGAACTGATACCGCCCCACGCGAGAGCGACGTTCAGCACCAAGAACAACACGAAGTATAGCTGGACGTTGCCGAATCCCCACAGCGTCTCGGTGATACTTTGAATCGCCAGCGCGCCGATCCAGTTGCCGATGCCGAGCCAGATGATTGCCGGAAGCGAGCGAACGACGTTCGGGATGACTGCCCCGCGAGTGCCGAACGCGGCCCGCGCCTGGGCGACGAACGGAATTCCCTCGTCGTAGCCCCAGCGACCGTTGAGGACGAAGAAGACCGCCGACGTCACCGCGCCGATGGTCATCGCGACCGCGGCTTGCACCACGTTCAGCGGTCCCTGCGGATAGACGGCGAAAAACGCCGTCGCAAATCCTTGCACGATGATGAACGACGCCCACCAGACCGGGATATAATGGGAGAGGCTCATCGACCGCTCATCGTCCGGAATCGGTCCCAATCCTTCCGCACTCGATTCAGTCATGGTGTCTCCTCGTATGGCATGATATACCGTATGTTGAGAAGTACAGTTATATGACTTTCGATGGGGTTCCAAAGGCAGTCTATAGAAATCGTTCCAGAAACGGAATTTCATTCGAAACAATCGCGCTCGATTCGACTCGCTGGCGAGATCGAACAGCCAAACGGTTATACGTCGCTGGGTAGAATCCGCGGTCGATGTCCGTTGACACAGTCATTGCGAACGGAACCATCGTCACGAGCGAGAGCGTTCTCGACGGTGCCGTCGCGATAGACGACGGGACCATCGTGGCCGTCGGCGACGAGGAGACGCTGCCGGCGGCGTCCACCACCATCGATGCCTCGGACCGTCTCGTGATGCCGGGCGTCGTCGACCCACACGTCCACATCGACGACCACGTCTCGCTCGATAGTTACGAATCGGCGACCAGCGCCGCCGCACTCGGCGGCGTGACGTCGGTCATCGATTTCGGGTGGCAGGCGTACGTCAGCGAGGACAGCGCGTGGGACGAGGAGAGTACGATTCGAGAGGGCGTCGAGCGTAAGCGCGAGAAGGCCGAGAATCCGTTGGTCGACTTCAGTCTCCACGGCGGGTTCCTGCGGGAGGGCGAGGACGCCTTCGACGAGCTGGCGGGACTCGTTGAGGACGGCATCACCTCCTTCAAGATGTACAGCACCTACGAGTTCGGCCTCTCGAACGGCTTCATCCGTCGGGTGTTCGAGAAACTGGAGGGCCTCGATGCCGTCGCGGTCGTCCACACCGAGGACCACAGCGTCTGTGAGTCCCTGACCGAGGAGTTCCGGAAGGCGGGGCGGGACGACCCCCGCTGGCTCGCCGAGGCACGGCCGGACTACGCCGAGGCGATGGCCGCCGACGACGTCGCCAGGCTCGCTCGTGAGACCGGTACACAGTATTACGGCTTCCACACCTCCTCCCGAAAGGCGGCGGATGCGCTCGCCCGCTACCAGCGCGATGGGAGCCACATTCGCGGCGAGGCCTGTGTCCACCACACCACGCTGACGAAGGATCTCTTCGACGAGATGGGAAACCTCCCGGAGCTGACGCCGCCGCTGCGGACCGACGACGACAACGACGCGCTATTCGAGCACCTTCGCGAGGGAGCGCTGAGCGTCGTCTCGACGGATCACGTCGCCCAGACGCGCGAACGGAAGGAGACCACCGAGTGGTGGGAGGACCCGTTCGGAGCGAACGGACTCCAGGCGAGTCTGCCGGTATTCCACGACGAGGCAGTGAACGAGCGCGGCTTCTCGTACCCGTTCTTGGTCCGGACGATGTGTGCGAATCCCGCACGGACGTTCGGGTTCGCCGAGAAAGGTACCCTCGACCCCGGCACCGACGCCGATATCGTCCTGTTCGACCCGAACGAGTCCTATACGATTTCGGCCGAGGACAACGCCTCGGTCGCCGACTACTCGATCTACGAGGGTCGTGAGGTCACCGGCCGCGTCGAGACGACGCTGGTTCGCGGCGAGGTCGTCGCCGACGACGGAAAAGTCGTCGAAACCGGTCATGGCGAGTTCGTCCCGCGCGAACGACCCGACTGGAGCGTCTAAGGCGCACTATTGCGGATCGAATCACCGTTTGTTTCTGATTGCGAATCACTCGCCGACAAACCTCGGTCGTCAGCTAGCTGCCACCGGACAACCACACGGACCGGCCACTTGGCCCGGTCAGCTATAAAGTCCGCTCGAAAACGTCGCTGTCCAGTTAGACTTCGCGGACGACGATCTCTTTCTGTCCGTTCTTCAATGTGTCCTGTTCGATCTCGCGGAGCTCCTCCTGTGTCGCGTCGAGCTTTGCGACGTGGTTGCCGGCGAGTTCGCCCGCCGGACTCTTGAAGCACGTCGAGCCGCAGGGAACGAGGATCTCCTTCTCGTTGCGATAGCCCGGGTAGAGCAGGATGTCGCCACGGGAGGGGTAGACAGTGTGGTTCTCGCGGGGAATTTCGGGAAGTTCGATTTCGTCGATGTTGACCCACGTCGCGTGCCCGCTCCAGCGGACGTGCATCAGCTGTGATTCGAGCGGCAGGAAGTCCCGAATCGCCTTGACCGACCGAGGAGCTTCGTCTTCGAGCAGTTCGGCCGTGTAGACGTCGCCGTCGATGTCGAATTCCAGTTCTCCCATGTTCCTCGACGCAACCGCCCATCGCATAAACGTTGTGAAACCACCCGATAGCCTCTTCCGATGGAGGCGGCGTGGAACTACCAACGACAGGCCGACGCACCCGGCGCGGCCGATACGTCCCACAGCGATACAGAAACTTAAAGTAGGGTCTCGAACCACATGATAATTGCAAGATGAACGTCCCAGCACGGCTTTCGATGTGCGGCCGGCGAACCGATGACGGATACAGTACCCACAGATGACACAGAGACACGACGAGCGACTCCACGACCGGAAGTTCGTGCGGACCTTCTTCACCTCTCCCACCGCAGTGGAGGGCGAGGACGATTCGGCGAAGATGATCAAAAGCGCAAGCGGGCTGCGGGGCATGCAGGCTCCGGACGTCTGGGTGCCGGACAACGAGGACGCCACCGCCCCTTCGATGCGCGACGAAGGAGCCCAGAATATCATCGACGTCGTTGCCGAGAACGGTG
>CAZJHA010000063.1:0-10413 GCA_964545755.1 uncultured Halobacteriales archaeon
CCGCCATACCGCCACTAATAGCTGGAGCTACGTGAATTTTTATCCGTCAGTATATCAGTTGTTCTAAAGGATGTCGAGTGGAAGTTGCCAATTCACGAACTTCATTGACCGTTGGTAGCCAGTGTTCGTTCTCCGTTTCCCCGTTCGGGTCGTGTACGTTCTTTTCATGAGAACCCGCGTGGCACGACTGACAGACCGTCACCAGGTTCGTCGGTCTGTTCGTCCCACCTTGATGGAGCGGCACGACGTGATGCACTTCGAGATTCGTCTGCGCACTACAGTTGACACACTGGCGACCGTCTCGTGAGAGAATATCCTTTCGCAATCGAATCCACTCGGCCGCATCCAGACGCTGGCCCAGTGCCGCCTCCTCGTCCATCTGACTAGTACCGAATGCGCTGGATACCACTTATCACTACTGGTAGGACTCGTTAGCAGGTACTATCGCTGTCCCCGCCGAGTGTGACATCAACGAACCTTTCTATCAAGTACTCTATATCTTCTCTCGAGTTTCGAGCTCGATGGCTGTTCCGATCCAAACTCGTAAACTACATGCTGCTATACTATATCTCTACACTATTCGGCCTCTTCGATGGCCTGGCGGTCGTGAATCGGACCGGCGCGCTCAGTGAGGTGTTGCGGCGTCCGACCGCTTTCGACCGCAAGCACCTCGGCGACGATGCTGTAGGCGATGCGGTAGGGCGAGTCGCCACCGAGGTCGAGACCGATTGGCGTGTAGATACGATCTCTGTCGCTTTGGGTGAGTGTCACGTCTTCCTCGGTGAACTCGTCAAGTATCTCCTCGAAGCGCTCGCGTGGTCCCATCAACCCGATGTATGGCACGGGGGTTTCGAGGAGTGCTTCGAGCGCGAGGCGGTCGTCGATGAAGTTGTGCGTCATCACCACTACGTGAGTGTCGTCGTCGAATACGGCGGTTTCGGGCAGCTCCGACGGCGAGATCGTCCGAACCGCATCTGCTGCGGGGAAGTCCGCCGCCGACAGCGCACCGCGAAAGGCGACGACCGTCGTCCGGAGGCCGACCCGCGCTGCGAGTTCGACCACCGGACTCACGTCGGGTCCAGAACCGACCACGACGAGTCGTGAGGGCGCTTCGATGCCGTCGACGAACACCTCGACGGTACCCTCATCGGTCTCGACCATCGTCGTTTCACTCTGTCCTGCTTCGAGGAGCGTGGTCGTCCGCTCGGCCAACTCCGTCGTCAGCCACTCGGGCAGGTCGCCCGCAAACCCGCTTTCAGGGTCGTAGAACCCGCGCTCGCCGAGTTGGTGGTCACCGCCGGTGACCGTGACGACCGCACAGTCGGTACCGTTCGTCACGCGCTCGACAATTGGCCGATAGCCCTCGTCGAGCGGTTCGAGCAACACGGTGATGACGCCGTTACAGCCCATGCCGAGACCCCACACGTCGTCGTCAGCCATCAGGTCGTAGGTCTCGATGCGCGGCCGGCCTGCGTCGAGCACCTCGCTTGCGAGTCCACGCACCTCATCTTCGAGGCAACCGGCGGTGATGCTGCCGGCATCGCCGTCCTCGGCGATGAGCATCTTCGCGCCGGGGCGGCGATACGCGCTGCCCTCGACGTCGATGACGGTCGCAAGCACCGCCTCTCCCTCCCGGTCGAGCGCGTCGCCGATTGCTGCCAATACGTCCGTTTCGGCCATCTCCCAGTTCGTGTCGGTCATGTCGTTTGCTTTCGGTGAGTCGTTCGGGTGTCAATTCGCCGTGTGTCGTGTTCGTAGCCGATGGAACCGTGGATTCCCTCTCGGCGGAGCTGGCGGGTGAGGTCGACGAGGTCGTCTGGCCCGGCGAACGCGAACAACCCGTCGAGATACGGGAGCGAAGCGGCCATCCCGCGAGCGCTCGGCTCGTACTGCGGCGAGGCCGCGAGCGGATTCAGCCAGAGCACTGCGCTCGCCGTCTCCGAGAGTTCCGCCAGTGCCGTTTCGAGCGCCGATACGTCGCCCATCTCCAGCCCGTCGCTGACGACGACAAGCACCGACCGGCGGTCGACCGCATGCGGGTGTCGGGTTCGAAGGGTTTCAAGCGACTCGCCGATGTGCGTGCCGCCACCCCACTCGGTCTCGGCGCGTTCGAGGGCAGCCAGCACCGCATCCGAGCTCGGCGCGTCGAACGAATCGGTGACCTCCCGGAGGTCCTCGTCGAAGAAGAACACCCGCGTGTCGCGCCACGCCTCGTGTGCGCGCCGGAGGAATCGCAGCAGAAACGGCCGTTCGATGACGTCGAGCACCGACCGGCTCACGTCAACGACCACGCGCGCCCGCAGCGCCGTTCGCGCTCGCTCGCGCTGCGGGAGGTCCACGACCGTCCCTCCAGTGCCGACGCTCGCCCGGAGTGCACGCCGAACGTCCGGTCGCCGCTCGCCGTCGGTCCAGCGCCGACCCGCAAGTCCCGCGAGCGCGCGCGTCAACGCGTCGAACGCACTGTCGAATCCCTCCTCGTCGGGTATGGCGAACGCCGAGATTTCCTCGGTCCGGCCCGTCGGGCTGTACCGAGCGGTCGTGACTTCCTCGCTCGCCTCTCCCGCACCGCGACCGACGACCGCACCCGACTCGCTCCGTGTCCCTCCGTCGCCATCGCGCTCGTCGTTTCCGTCGCCGGCGTCGGCGGACTCGCCGGGGACCGCTTCGGCCCCGAGCGGCGCGAGACCTCCCTCGGGTCCGTCGTCGGGGCGTTCCGCTGGACCGGTCGGGTCGAGGCCGGCGGTGAGTCGCCGCCAGAACTCCGGGAAGAGGTCCTCGAACGTCGCTACGTCCCCCTGCTCGGTGACGAGCGACGCCCGGAGGGCGACCTGTGCGCGCTCGCGGTCGTCGAATCCGACTGCGGCGAGCGCGCGAGCGGCGGTCGTCCCGGCGTTCGCGGGGACGGCAGCGCCAGCCCGACGGAACACGCGCACGAACCGCACGAGTTCCTCGCGCACGTGGTCGGCGGGGTCGATGGTGTCTGCCATCAGTCGGCCTCCGTGCGGGCGTGCTCGGCGGCCTCGCGCAGTGATGTGAGGAGGTCGTCGTCGACGCGCTCGATGTCCTCGACTTCCTTCAGGAGGCAGCCGAGCGTGTTCCGTATCTCGTCGTCGTCGAGCGTTCCCTCTCCGCCATCGCGGAGCGCGGCGACCGCCCGCGCCCAGTCGATGGTCTCGGCCGCGCCGGGCGGTTTGAGCAGTGGCTCCTCACGGAGTCGCCCGGCCATCCCACAGAGTTCGGCAGCGACTGCTCCATTGAGTTCGGGCACCTTGCGTTCGAGGATGGCGCGCTCCTTCTCGAAGGTCGGCGGCGCGACATGGAGAAAGAGACACCGGCGCTTGAGCGCGTCCGACAGTCCCCGGGTTCGATTCGAGGTGATGATCACCACTGGCGGCGTCTGCGCGCGCACGGTGCCCAGTTCGGGCACGCTCACCTGAAAGTCCGACAGCACTTCGAGCAACAGTGCCTCGAACTCCTCGTCGGCCCGGTCGACCTCGTCGATGAGCAACACGCGCCGCTCCTCGCCGCGAAGCGCACTCAACAGCGGGCGTTCGAGCAGGTACTCCTCGTCGAACACCGACTCGTCGTCCTCGGTTCCTTGCACGCTCAACAGCTGTTTCGTGTAGTTCCACTCGTAGAGCGCGCTCTCGGCGGTCAACCCTTCATAGCACTGGAGTCTGAGGAGTTCGGCGTCGAATCCCCTTGCCAGAACTTTGGCGAGTTCGGTCTTGCCCGCACCCGGTTCGCCCTCGACGAGCAGCGGTTTGCCGAGCCGCAGCGCCAGCTCGACGGTGGTGACGATGTCGTCGTCGGCGACGTACGCCTCGCTCTCAAAGGCCGCCCGGACGTCGGCCTCGGTCACGTCACCGAACCCGCTGGCTGCGTCGCTCATCCACCCTCCGGAGGCTGCGATAGGCGAACTGCCGGCGACCGAAGCCAGCGAGCACCGTCGACCAGCACGAGCGATCCGGGAGTGTAACCGTCCATCAGCTGTGGCACGTCTGCACGTAACGCACCGATGCGTAAAACCCGTTCGTCAGTTTCTCGATGTGATACACGGACAGGAAGCGGCCGTTGTGAATGTGCGAATGCAAGCGCAGGCCATACCCCTCCTCGGCGACGATACCCGGAAAATGGCTCGGACACGTCGGACGTTGCTCACACAACTCGGTGCCGTCGGTGGCATGGGGGTGCTCGCCCAGCGCGCCAGCGCACAGTCGACAGGGACCGATACCGAATCCTCGGCCCGCCGGGCGACGATTCGTGCCGTCATCCCGACCAAGCAGACGTTCGCCGGCAACTACCTCGGCCAGATTCTCCTGTTCAATCATCTCGAAGCCGAATCCGTAGAGCAGCCGTCGGTCGGCAACTGTGAGTTCGCCACATGGTCGCCCGAGGAGACCAACCGATACGTGGGCATGCTCACCGACCGACTCAGGGAGCGCCCGCGC
The DNA here is from genome assembly GCA_964545755.1 of uncultured Halobacteriales archaeon. GTDB lineage: Archaea > Halobacteriota > Halobacteria > Halobacteriales > Halococcaceae > Halococcus. The sequence continues at coordinate 4,452 of CAZJHA010000063.1, forward strand.
TCGGTGGAGACGGAGATCTACACCAACGGCAGCCGTGAGGAGACGATAGAGGTCGGGACGGTCGGCATCGTCAACCGCACCCAGCAGTGTTCAGGTGATGTCATCGGTCTCGAAGTCGAGACGTTCAATCCCGCAGCGGTTCGGGGTCTCGGAGCCGGCGATGCGACACAAACCGCGACCGAAACGACCACCGGCAGCGGTCCCGGCTTCGGCATACTCGCGGGCGCGCTCGGTATCGGCGGGGCCGCGCTTGCCCGCCTGTCCGGTAGCGAGGACTGAGGTGCAGTCGGCCGCAACCGACGACGAACCATCATCCATCGCCGCCGTCGGTTTCGAGAAGAGTGGCGACGCCGACCATCGCGTCGCCCGACGACGGACTCGGCTGTTTCGCGTCGGTCCCGAGCGCGCTGGCAGCCGCGAGTGACTGACAGCCACGCACGCACGAGGCCCAGCCAGCAAGACTAAATAGCACACCGAACGGAACGATGTCCATGCCCGACCGGTACGACGTCGTCATCGCCGGCGCTGGTCCCGCCGGCGCGCAGTGTGCCAGGGACCTCGCCGAGCGCGGCTACGAGACCCTCGTCCTCGAAACCGAGCCGGAGGAGACGTTCCCCGCCCAGAGCAACAAATCCACGGGTGGCACCTTCCCTTCGATGATGGGGAGTTTCGGCATTCCCGATGACGTGGTGATGAACTACACCGACAGCGTCGTCCTGGAGTCACCGGGCGAGAACTTCCGGCTCGTCCAGCCCGGTGCGGTGCTCGAATTCGCCGATTTCAAGCGCTATCTCGTTCGTGACGGCCGCGAGCGCGGTGCGACCTACCGCTTCGACGCGCGCGTCTCGAAACCCATCATGGAAGATGGCGACATCGCCGGCGTGCGCTACGACGGTGACGAGGAGGCCTATGCCGACATCGTCGTCGATGCAACCGGCCCGTCCGCGCCGCTCGCCAAGGCACTCGGGGTGAGCGACCTCAAGCGGAGCAAGCAGGCCATCGGTGTCGAATGGGAGTTCGAGGGCGTCGACCTCGATTGCCCCGGCTACGCCGACCTCACGGACGCGATGATGCTCCGGCTCGACCACGACCTCGTGCCCGGTGGCTACGCGTGGATATTCCACACCGGCGCGGACACGGCGAAGGTCGGTCTCTGCTTCATCCAGAACCAGAAATACAGCCCGAACGCCGACCGAATTCGCATCGACGACGCGCTCACACGCTGGCTCGACGACGACCCCCGGTTCGCCGATGCCGACCGCATCGAGGCCAGCCAACATCGTGGCTCGGCACACATCCAACCACCGGGGGCACTCAGCACGGACGGGTTCATGGCAGTCGGCGACACTGTCCCCTCCATCGACCCGCTGTGGGGGCAGGGCATCGACAAGTGCATGAAGTCCGGGCGGGCCGCGGCCGTCACCGCCGACCGCTGTTTCACCGGCCGGATGGACACCTCGGCCGAAGAGATGACGATCTACGACACGCTCTGGCACCGCGACGTCGCCCCGAAGGCGGCGGTGCGCCTGCTGATGACCCATCTGCTCTACTACGCCCCGACCGAGCGCTACAACCGCCTCATCCGGGACCTCCGCCGGCTCAGCGCCGACACGCTCACGGCGGCCAACGGCGGTAACCCGTTCGCGCTGGCGAAACTGTTCCACGCCGGTGACGTCTCCTTGCTTCGGAACTTCGCAGTCGAACACCGCGACCTCATCGGTGAACTGCTTCCCGGTCCACGCTGGCTGCTGTCGGAGTGACGCGGCGAAACGTCGATTCGATCAGCTTTCGGGGTGCTCTTCCACGACGGACCGGTCTGCGGGAACCGCCCGTGTTGCGGTCGCCTTGAACGAGGCGACCGCATCGTCGCCGGGAGCGAGTGCAAGCGTATCGATGCTCGCCCGCGTCACGAGCGCGGTCAGTTCGATGTCGGCCCCGATGTCGAGCGCGACGCGGGCGAGCCCATCGCCACCCTCGATTTCGACGACCGTGCCGCGAAACCGGTTGCGGGCGCTGGTCGCGGTTTCGGGGGTTGCTCCCGGCGTGTGGAGCGTGACGGCATCGGCCTGGATGGCGAGGCGAACGTCGTGGGCCGTCGCGGGAACGATTGCCCGAACGATGCCAGCAGCGGTCTCGACGGTGGCGAGTTCGCCGTCACGCTCGACGACCGCGCCTTCGAGCACCGTCTCCTCGGCTTCGGCCACGCCGGCAAATTCCGTGCGGAGGCGGTCGAAGGCGGCGAGGAGGTCCCGGGCGGCCTCGGTCAGCGTGCTGCCGCCACCGCCCGCACCACCGCGCTTGCGGGCGACCAGCGGACCGAAGGCGTCCTCCAGTTCGACGACGCGGCGTTGGGAACGCGAGTACGACCGCCCGAGCGCGGCGGCGGCCGCGTTGAGCGAGCCGTGGTCGGCGATAGCCCGTAGCAGGGCCGCATCGCGCTCGTCGAAGCCCACCCCCGCCCTGTCGAGCTGGGCATCGAAACCCGCATCGAGGTCCATACCGACCAGTTCGGACACGCGGGCAAAGCGCTTATGACGCAGCCACGACGAGTTGGTTGTGTCCATGCGGGAACAACGATGGCGACCGACCGACCGCTCACGCCGTACGTTCCTGCGAGCGGCCGGCGCGGCGGGTCTCGTGGGTCTCGCCGGCTGCGTGGGCAGCGGTGCCGAGCGCGGCGGGAACGATGGAACCGGTGGCACGTCGCCGGTTTCGATTCTCGCGGCCGGGAGCCTCCAGAACGCGCTGTCGAACGGGCTCGAACCTGCCGTCGACGTCCCCATACAGGTCGAGACCCACGGCTCGGCAACGGTCGCCCGCCTGATCGACGAGGGAAAGCGCGACCCCGACATCGTGAGCGTCGCGGACGTGGCGCTGTTCGAGAAACCGCTCTCGCCGCCGTGGCATGCGGTGTTCACGAGCAACGCCGTCGTCATCGCCTACAACCCCGACACCGAGGGTGGCAAGCGCCTCGCCGACGCGGGCGCGAAAGAGTGGTACAAAGCGATGGCCGGCGACGACGTACGCATCGGCCGGACCGACCCCGACCGGGACCCGCTCGGCTACCGGACGCTATTCACCCTCGAACTCGCCTCGCGGTACTACGACGGCGCGTCGAACCTCAAGCGGAAACTCCTGCAGAAGGACCAGATATACCCCGAGACGGCGCTCATCAGCCGGTTCGAGAGCGGTTCAATCGACGCCGCTATCGCCTACCGCAACATGGCCGTCGAGCGCGATTACGACTACATCGACCTGCCCGACGAGGTCGACTTGAGCAACCCCGAACACGAGGAGGAGTGGTACTCGACGGTCTCGCACTCGCTGCCGGGCGGCCAGACGATTCACGGCGGACTCATCAGCTACGGGTCGACCATCCGAAAGACGAGCGACGCCGCCCGCGACGTGTTCGCCGCCCACACGACCGGCGACTACCTCGACCAACACGGGTTCCTTCTCCGTGAGGGATTCCCGATGTACGAAGGGGATGTCCCACAGCGCATGAAACGGGCGACCGTTCAGTCCGGTGGAGACCGGTCCGATGGGACCCAGTCCATGCTCGGCAGTGGCCCAGTAGAACTATCGTCGGTGGTATCGGGGGTCCGCTCCTGATCTGAGATGGCGACACGCTCGAACACGACACGGTCGCGAACGACACCGTTCGGCTTCGACTGGCTCACCGTCGCGCTCGTCCTCGGCGGCGTGTTGTGCCTCTACTACCTCGCGCCGCTGGTCTCGCTGTTCCTCTCGGTACCGCCGGGTGAGGTTCTCGCTCGGATGACCGATTCGACGGTCGTGGACGCGGCGACCACCTCGTTGCTGTCGGCGTCGGTCAGCGCGACCGTCGCCACGGTGTTCGGTCTGCCGCTGGCGTACTGGCTCGCACGAAGCGAGTCGCGCTGGACGAACGCCGTACTCGCAATCGTCGTGCTACCCTTGGTACTCCCGCCGACGGTCGGTGGCATCGTCCTGCTCACGGTGTTCGGTCCCGACGCACCCATCGGCAGCGCCGCGGCCGCCGCCGGGATTCCGCTCACCCGGTCGCTCGCCGGCGTGGTGCTCGCTCAAACCTTTGTGGCCTCACCGTTCGTCGTCGTCACGGCGAAGGCGGCCTTCGAGGGCGTCGACCGCACGCTCGAACACGCCTCGCGCTCGCTCGGGAAGGGTCGGTGGACGACGGCCCGGAACGTCACGCTGCCGCTCGCCATGCCGGGGATTCTCGCCGGCGTGACGCTCACCTTCGCGCGGGCGATGGGCGAGTTCGGCGCGACGATGATGCTGTCGTACTACCCCCGGACGATGCCGGTCCAGATCTGGGTCTCGTTCATCGAGCTCGGGCTCGACAACGCCTATCCCGTCGCAGTTCTCCTACTGCTCATCTCGGTCGCGGCGCTCGCCGTGCTCAACACCGTCGCGGCCAATCCGTGGCAATGACGCTCGTCATCGACGGCGTGCGGAAATCCCACGACGCGTTCGAACTCGGTCCCATCGACCTCGCCGTCGGCGAGGAGGTGCTCTCGGTGCTCGGGCCGTCGGGCTGTGGCAAGACCACCCTCCTGTCGGCGGTCGCGGGGCTAATCGACCCCGACGCCGGGACGGTCTCGCTCGGCGGGCTGGACCTCACCGGCCGACCGCCGGAAAAGCGCGGCACGGTGTTGGTCTTCCAGGACGGCGCACTCTTTCCTCACATGACCGCCCGCGAGAACGTCGCCTATGCAGCGAGTTCGGCAAGCCGAGTCACGGAACTCGCCGACGCGCTCGAAATAACAGGGATACTCGACCAGCGTGCGGACACCCTCTCGGGCGGCGAACGCCAGCGGGTCGCGCTCGCGCGCTCGCTTGCGGCCGACCCCGCCGCACTGCTGCTCGACGAACCGCTCGCGAACCTCGACGCGCCAATCAAGCGCCGGCTCCGGGACGAACTCCGGCCGCTGCTATCGTCGTTGGACATTCCCGTCGTCTACGTCACCCACGACCAGCGCGAGGCGACGGCCATCGGCGACCGACTCGCGGTCATCGCCGACGGCGAACTCCTCCAACTCGATACGCCCGCCGAAGTGTTCGCCCATCCCGCGACGCCCTTCGTCGCCTCGTTCACCGGGAGCGTCAACCTGTTTTCCGGGCGGGTGGTCGCAGCCGAAAACGGTCTCGCCCTCGACTGGAACGGACGAGAACTCGATGCCGCCATCGACGGCGAACACGTCGGTGACGACGTCCGATTCTGCATCCGGCCCGAATACGTCACGCTTGCGGACAACGAAACGGAAAACGCTCTCGCCGGGACCATCACCCGACGGGTCTTCGAGGGTGACGGCCATCTGCTCGACATCGTTCTCGACGGTGGCGACGAAGCCGTTCGTCTCGCGCTCTCACCGCCTGCCTACGAACGTGCGGGACTCGACGCGCGCGACCGGGTCCGGCTGGCGCTCCCGGCCGACGCCATCCACGTCATCGGTAACGACGGGGATCGGCCCCACAAGACACCGTCACTCTCGCGGTAGGACTGCCGTTCGTGCGGTGTCCGACCGTCGACGGTATACCGGAGTGAGAAACGATTACTCGATGTGACCTTCGCGGCGGAGCTGGTCGGCGTCCTGGTCGGAGTAGCGCCACTCGATGGTTCCCTTCTCGTCCTGCCAGTCCCACGGCTCGACGAGTACGACGTCGCCCTCGTTGATCCAGACGCGATACTTCATGCGGCCGGGGATCCGGCCCATGCGCTCTTTGCCGTCCATACAGCGGAGGCGGACGTGGTTGCCGCCGTTGTGCTCGGTCACGACGGCGAACACCTCGTTGTCGTCGGGCATGCGGAGGTTCTTCCGCCCGGATTCTTCGCTCATACACCCGATAGGTGCGGGGCACGGTTAAGCCGTTGGGAATCGCCGGCCCCTCACTGCTCGCTCCCGTCCTCGCCGAGTCGATGTCCACCGATATACATCCCCTCTCCTGCCGGGCGCTGGCT
>CAZJHA010000064.1:0-10387 GCA_964545755.1 uncultured Halobacteriales archaeon
CGGGCCACGACAGGATGGGTCCCTCGGGGGCGGGCCACTACGTGAAGATGATTCACAATGGCGTGGAGTACGCGCTGATGGAGGCCTACGGTGAGGGGTTCGAACTCCTTCATAATGGTCGGTACGACCTTGACCTCGAATCGGTCGCGCGCACGTGGAACAACGGCGCAGTCATCCGGTCGTGGCTGCTCGAACTCTGCGAGGAGGCCTTCGCCGAGGAGGGAGACGATTTGCAAACCGTCGCCGACCACGTTGCGGGTGGTTCGACGGGCACGTGGACCGTCGAGGAGGCGCTCTCCCAAGAGATTCCCGTGCCGCTCATCTACACCGCGCTCGCCGAACGGTTCGGCTCCCGGGCCGACGGTCGCTTCGCCCGTCGACTCGCCAACCGTCTGCGCTACGGCTTCGGCCGACACGAGGTCGCTCGGAGCGAGTGAACGAGCGAGAGCGACGGTAGTCGAACGGGGAGCCCGTGTGACCCGTGAGGCACGAGGTCGCCCGCGAGGAGTAGCCATCGAACAACTCAACGACCGCTGTCGCCGACTGCCGTGGCCGCCCGCCGTTGCTCGCTTTTTCCCTTCTCGGTGATGCGGTCCGCACAGGCGAAGCCGGCACGAATCCCGCCGTTGAGACTGCGTTCTGGGTACTGTGCGCGACTCGCCATACCGGCGTAGTAGATACCGTCGGCAACCTCCTCGGTGAGGTCGTAGGGAATCACCATGTCGAGATATCCTCGCTCGTAGACCGGCGCAGTCCGTGGGTTTCTGGCCGTCTCCATCCAGTTGACGCTGCTGCGGTCGAAGTCGGGAAAGAGGTCCTCGATGCCCGTGAGCCACGTCGCCTCGACGGTCTCGTCGCTCATCCGCCAGATGTCCTCCGTGGAGTCTTGCACGTAGCTCACCGCGTAGAGCAGGTGTTCGCCGCCGTAGCGCGTTTCGGGCACGAAATTGGTATGTTCGATGAGCGCGCCGAAGGGGGCCTCGTCGGCGATGTTGAGCCAGTAGGTGTCCATCACCGATTCGGATAGCGAAATCACCGAACAGACCGTGCCCTGAAAGTCGACCTCGCAGGTGTAGCCCGTTAGCCCCTCCAACACGTTGGGCATCGCCGCGATGATGGTCCCATCGACCGCGTGGGTTTCGGTACCACTATCGGCTGCGACGGTGAGCGATTCGACTTCGCTCCCCGTGGTTTCGAGGCCTGTCACGCGCGAACCGGTCTCGATGTTCTCCCTCCCTACTGCTGCGACGAGCGCATCGATGAGCCGATGGAAGCCCCCGTCGAAGTAACCCAGTATCTCGCCCCGCAGGAGGTCGCGCTCGCCGCGGAACTTGATGCGTCCGAGCAGCCACGCCGCGCTCACGTCGTCCTTCCGGGAACCGAACTTCGCTTCCAAGAGGGGTTCGAAGAAGTTCTCGTACACTCCCCGGGTGGTGTGTTCACAGACGAACTCCTCGATGGGCACGTCCTCGAACTCCCGGAGGTCCTCGTAGCTGTCGAAGTTCGGCACGCCGCCACGAACGTCGACGTCGAGGGTGAGCATGCCGAGTCGAAACGTGTCGTAGAGGCTCAGATGGGGATAGGCGAGGATTTCCCACGGCGTGTCCATTGGGTACACAGTACCGTCGACGTAGTAGCCGTTCTTGCCGACGCGCCATTCGAGCGCGTCGCCGAGACCCAGTTCCTCTGCGAGTTCGACGATGGTCTCCTCGGATTTCGAGAGGTGGTGATAGAACTTCTCGATTCTGTCGCCCGCCGTCTCGTAGGTCGCGGCGAGTCCGCCGATACTGTCGCTCGCCTCGAACACCCGCACGTCGCGTCCGCTCTGCTGGAGGCGATAGGCCGCGGCGAGTCCGGCGATGCCGCCGCCGACGATACCGATCATACCTCGGGTTTCGGACCGGTGCGAATGGGTGTTTGGATTTTCACTCCACGAAGGCCAGAATCTCGTCGGCGACGACAGCCGGACGCTCCCGGTGCATGAAATGGCCCGCGCCGCGAACCGAGACCACCCGACAGTCGGCGTCGAAGGCGTCGTCGGCGTCGGTGAACAACTCAGCTCCGATACAGCCGTCGCGCTCGCCCGCGATGACCAGTCCCGGGACCGCGATACCACTGCCGTTTCCGCCGTTGCCGGAGAGCAAAGCGGAACCGAGCCCGCGGGCGAACTGGCGGTAGTACGCGAGCGCGGCCTCGACGGTTCCCGGCGTTCGAAACGTCTCCTTCACTGCTTCGGTATGTTCATCGGGATACTTGCTGGGACCCCACAGCCCCCAAAGGACCTCTATCAGCGCGAATCCCTCGACGCGAAGCGCGCGCTCAGGGAGTTCGGGAATCTGGAAAAACGCCATGTACCAGCTCCGGAGCCACTGGCGCGGGTGGGTGAGTGCGTTTGCCGGGAAGTTCGGCGGGACGGCCATCGCCACGATGTGCGAAAAACGGTCGGGGTCGATGCTGGCCGCGGCGTAGGCCGCGACCGCGCCCCAGTCGTGACCGACGAGGATCGGGTTCTTCCCGTCGAGTTCGTCGGCGAGCGCGATGGCATCCCGACCGAGCGCACCGGCCGTGTAGTCGCCATCCGCCGGGCGCTCGGTCGGGCCATAGCCGCGCATGTACGGTGCAACGACGGTGAATCCCGCAGCGGCCAGCCGCGAGAGGAGCGGCTCGAAGGTGCCCGCGTCGTCGGGGAAGCCATGCAGGCAGAGCGCGAGGCGGTCGCCGTTGCCGCGCGTGAGATATTCGAAATCGATGCCGTTCGCCGTCACTCGTCCGCGTCCCGGTTCGTTCATGGGATATCTGTGGCCGTTGTGAGTATAACGGTTGTCTGCACGTGCGGCCCATAGCGTTAGGTGGGTGGCTCCCCTCGATCCGCTATGACCGTCGTTGCACTGCTCAGCGTCGCCCCCGTACGGGAAGGAAGTATGGCCGACGAGGTCGCGGTGGCCGTCGCCGCGCTCGACGAGTTCGACGTGAGATACGAGACGAACCCGATGGGCACGGTGATAGAGACCGACTCGACCGACGAACTCTTCGCGGCCGCACAGGCCGCCCACGAGGCCGTCGACGGCGACCGCGTGAGCACCGTGCTGAAAATCGACGACAAGCGCACGAGCGACGAGTCGGCCGACGAGAAGGTCACGGCCGTCGAGGACGAACTCGGACGGGAGGCACACGACGACCGTGAGTGACGAACCGGCGGACCGTTCACCGACGGCACGAACTGGCATGGACAGCCTCAATCGAATGGCGCTCGAACTCATTGAGGAAGCCATCGACTTCACCGGCGAACTCGGCATCGAGGTCTTCGAACTCGACAACGGGGCGACGGTGCTCGATTTCGGCCATCGCGTTCCGGGCGGTATCGAGGCTGGTCTGCTACTGGTCGAACTCCAGACTGCAGGGCTTGCAACCGTCCAGACGCGAATGGACACCGTCGCGGACGCACCGCTTCCCCACGTGGAACTCACGACCGACCGCCCGGCGCTCGCGCTGCTCTGCTCGCAGAAGGCCGACTGGCAACTCGATAGAGAGGGTTTCGAGGGGCTCGGCGGCGGTCCCGCGCGGGCGCTGGTCGCCGAGGCGGAGGTCTTCTCGCGGGTGGGCTACGCCGACGAGTTCGACTTCGGCGTGCTGGCCATCGAATCCGACGCCGCGCCAACCGAGGAAGTCGCGGCCGACATCGCCGAGCGCGCGGGTATCGAGCCCGGTTCGCTATTTCTGCCGACGACGCCGACCGCGAGCCTCACCGGCAGCCTCACTATCGCCGCACGGGCGGGCGAACTCGCGGCCGTGCGGCTGGCCGATCTGGGCTACGACCCGCTCGACATCCGTTCGGTGAGCGCGAGCGCACCGCTGGCCCCTGTGGCCGAGAGCGAGGCGAGCGCATTGGGACGGACGAACGACGCCCTCGCCTATGGCGGACGGGTGCATCTGAGCGTTACCGAGGAATTCGACCGCTTCGACGAACTGCCGTCCACTGCCGGCGAGGAGTACGGAACTCCCTTCGAGGAGATATTCGCAAGCGTCGGCTGGTCGTTCGCCGACCTCCCCAGCGACCTCTTCGCGCCGGCCACACTCACCGTCGACGTGCTCGGCGGGTCGACGCACGTCCTCGGCGAAACGAACGACGAACTGCTCGCCGACTCGTTCGAACTGTGAAGTTCAAGGTCGCGCCAGAACCCCGAGACGAGGGGTTTCTCGACGACGCACAGCGCGCGCTGCCGCTGGTCCCCAGCAGCGAGAACGACTGCTGTGCGCGCCTGCTCGACCGGACGGACCTCGCCGCTCGCGACGACGCCCGCGAGTGGATCACCTTCCTCCGGGCGCTCGGTCTCGCCGAGGAAACCGACTCAGGCTACCGGCGGCTGCGCCGCGACCCCGATACCCGAACTCTCGCGACGGCGTTTCGCGAGCACGTCTTCGGGGCCGAAGCGGTGCTCGACGGACTTCGAAGCGAGAGCACACTCGATAGCGAGGCAGTCTTCGAGCGATTCCGCCCTCATGTGCCGAACTGGGAGCGCCATCGACGGCCCGACTGGGAGGACCACTGGCGCGAGCGCGTCGAACGGCTGCTCGGCTGGGCGGTGATATTCGACCTCGCTGAGCGAGTCGGTGGCGCGTACCGTGCCGTCTGATTTTTGTTCCCGTAGCACCTCTTTCGGTCAATGACAGTCTCGGTCGATACGGTGTTGTTCGACATCGACGACACGCTCTGTGAGTACCGCCGCTCGGGCGACGAACTGCTCGCGCTCGCCTTCGACGCCCACGACGTGGAGCCGTTTTTCACCATCGAAAACTACTACGCTCGCTATGCCGAGTTCGCCGAAACCACCGATTCCATCGACGAACTCCGCACGGAGTCGTTCGCCGCCATCGCCGACGACAACGACCGCGACCCCAGTCTCGGCCGTGCGCTGGCCGATGCCTACACCGAAGAACGCGACCACCGGAACGTCCGCGCGCTGCCCGGCACGCGCGAGGCGGTCGCAGCACTCGCCGACGACCATCGGGTTGGTGTGGTGACGAACGGCCCGCCCGCCATGCAGTCACAAAAACTCGCCGCGCTCGGTCTCGACGACGCCTTCGAGACGGTGGTCCACGCGGGCTACGACGCACCCCCAAAACCCGACCCCGCACCGTTCCACCGTGCGCTCGATTCACTTGGCGGCACCCCCGAGTCGGCCGTACATATCGGGAACTCGCTGTCGTCGGATGTCGCGGGCGCGCAGGCGGCCGGTCTCCAAAGCGTGTGGCTCGACGACGGGTCGAACCCCGACCCAGTTCCCGACCACACCCTCGGGTCGATGGAAGAGCTCGCAAATCCGCCGTGGAACGCCTGATCAGTCGGTGGAGACGTTCGTGACCGTGCCGACGCCCTTCGATTGGCCTTCACGGAAGACGAAGCGCTGGCCCTCTTCGACGAGATACGGTCGAAATTTGAATCGCACAGTCGTGTGGCCGGTGTCGCCCGGCAGTAGCTGGCCGCCCTCGGGGTGGAAGGCAGCGGCCTCGCTCACCGTTTCGAGGTGGACGACCGGCTCGTAGCCGTCGTCGATTCTGGTGGGATGGTTCAAGACCATCACCTCGGCGTCGAACTCCCTGACCGGTGTGGGGTCTGCCTCTCGCGGCAGGAGCACCATCCCGCGTTCGAGGTCCGCCTCCCGAACGCCCTTCAGCGCGATACCGACGATGCGGCCGGCCTTCGCGCGGTCGACGCGGTGGTAGTGCATCTCGATGGAGCGCGCCTCCACGTCACGAAAGGAACCGTCGCGGAACGGACCCAACAGGAGTTCGTCGCCGGCTTCGACGGTTCCGGAGCGCACAGTCCCGGAGGCGACCGCGCCGACGCCGGTCACCTTGTAGCTGCGGTCGACGTACATCGAGAACGACCCCTCTTCAGCTCCGGTCTTCGGTAGGCGCTCGAACAGTTCGTCGAGCGCATCCAACCCATCCATCGTGACCGCGCTCGTGCCCAGAATCGGCACCACGGTGTCGCCGATCTCGTCGATGGCTGCCTCGACGCCGTGGCGGTCGATGCGCAGCGGGGTCTTGCCCACATCTCTGAGGAGGCGTTCGACCTCGCGCTCGACCTCGATGGCGCGCTCCTCGTCGACCATATCGGTCTTGGTGATGGCGACCACTGTCGGAAGGTCGGTCGCCAGCAACACGCCGAGGTGTTCGCGGGTGGTCTTCGTCGGCCCGTCGTCGGCAGCTACGGTGAGCAGTCCGTAGTCGAGTTTCTGGCCCACCAGTCCTCGGATGGTGGTTCGCAGCCACGGCTCGTGACCGACGGTATCGACGAAGGAAACCAGTCTGTCGGCCTCCTCGACGACCTCCGCGCGGTCGGCCTTCCGGTTCGGGTTGTGCGTGCGTATCGGCTCGCCGTCCCGAAAGCCATAGACCGCATACGAGAGGTCCGCCGAGAGACCGCGCTCGATTTCGTGGGGTTGGACGTCGAGGAAGCTCCGCGTACCGCCGTTGCCGTCGTCTGGCTGTCCCGTGACCAGCGACCCGACCAAGGTGCTCTTGCCGTGGTCGACGTGGCCGGCGGTGCCGACGACGATATGGCCGTCGTCTTCGAGCATCGCGCCCTCGGCGATTGTGGCGACGCCGACGAGACCGTCCTCGATACCCCACGTGTCGACCGCCTCGATGTGGGCGTCGGCCTCCTCGCACAGTAGGGAAAGGACGTCCATCGACTCGGAGAAGTTGTCGGGCGAGATGCCCGCGAGCCCGCCGTCGTCGGTGACGCCGACGACGTAGGTGGCTTCGCCATCTCCCGAGAGTACCCGGTGGCGCAGTTGCGCCGCGAGGCTCTCCAGTTTGCCGTCGGCGAGGTGGAGGTCTTCGGTGAGCCGTTCTTTGAACTCGACGCTGCCGCCCTCGCGCTCGCCCGCTGCGAGCGCCCGTTCGAGGACGGCCCGGTCAGCGACCATGCCGAGTGGTGGCGTGCCGTGCGCAAAAACCTTCCCGCCGCGGCATACTGCCGGGCTTTTCGCGACTATCGCCACCGCGGTCGAAAGCCGTTGTTCGTCGTCCGACCGGTCACTCCGAGAGCCGCTCGTAGGCTTCGTTCACGCGCTTGAATCGCTGCTCGGATCCGTTCTCGGTGTCTGGGTGGACCTCCTTCACTTTCTCGCGGTAGGCCCGTCTGATGGCCGTCTCGTCCGCACCGGGGTCGACTCCCAGCGTTTGGTAGGCGTCCCGCGCGGACGGGCCGCTCGTCCGACGTGTGACACGGCGCTGGCGCGCATCACGAAAGTCACTCCCGCCCCGCGGGCCGGTCCAGTCCTCGCGCGGCCCCGCGCCGAACCCGCCGCGTTCGGTCGTCGTTCGCGTCCGTCCGGCATGGGTCTCGCGCCTGATGCGCTCTTTGAGCCGACCGCTCGCGTGATACCAGAGCACATAGGTCGTCACACCGAACGGGAGCGCGACCACGAGCGCAACGGGACTGTAGACGAACCCGAGCACCGCGAGCATGACTGTCAGCCCGGCGAACACCGACGCGAGGACGAGCACGAGCTGCAACCGGCGCACACCAGTCGTTACGGGCCGAGCGGCCTAAACCCCTCGCCACACCTTGAAGTTCGTGGCCGGCGAACACTCGGTATGAGCGTCTCCGAACTGTGTCAAATCTGTGAGAGCCGCCCGGCCGACCGCACCTGCGAGCGCTGCGGGCGAACGGTTTGTTCACAACACTACGACGACTCGTTCAGCCTCTGTCTGGACTGTGCCGAGGGTGCGGGGTCGGGTCCCGACGAACCGACGGGTCCCGGTCGTGAGGATGCCGGCGAGGACGTGCGATTTTAGCTTACCGACACTCGTTCAACCGTCGTTTCAATCGTTTTGCTGCCTCGCCGGCCGCCTCGGCGAACGCCTCGCCCTCACCGGCAAAGATGATTCCGCGCGAGGAGTTCACGAGACCCACGCCGTCGGCGAGTCCGTGCTCGACGGCGGCCTCGGCATCGCCGTCCTGTGCACCCACGCCGGGCACCAGAAAGGGGAGGTCGGGCGCGCGCTCGCGCACCCGCTCCAGTTCCTCGGGGGCGGTAGCTCCGACGACCAAGCCGACGTTGCCGCGCTCGTTCCACTCGCCGGCGAGGTCGGCGACGCGCTCGTAGACCGTCCCGCCCGAGGCGAGTTCAGCGTCCTGGAGATCGTTGCCGCCGACGTTCGAGGTGCGACAGAGCACGAACACGCCCTTGTCCTCCCGCGAGAGGAACGGTTCGAGCGAATCTTGCCCGAGATATGGATTCACGGTGATGGCATCGGCCGCGTGCCCGCCGGCACGACCATCAAGGAGGGTCGCGTACTGGCGGGCGGAGTTGGCGATGTCGGAACGTTTGGCATCGAGCAGCACGGGAACGTCCTTGCCGTGGGCGTAGGCGATGGTCTCTTCGAGCGCGCGCCAGCCATCGCTGTCCTCGTAGAAGGCGGCGTTTGGCTTGTAGCAGGCGGCGTGGTCGTGGGTCGCGTCGATGATGCGACGGTTGAACGCCCAGCGCGGCAGGTCGTGCTCGCGGAGGTGGTCGGGCAGTCGGTCAGGGTCGGGGTCCAAGCCGACCGAGAGAACGCTATCCGTGGCGTCGATGCGCTCACCGAGACGCTCGAAGAACATGTCTCACTCTCTCTCGGCGACCGACCAAGGGCGTTCGGGTTCGTCTCGCCACACTCATATCGCAGGAGTGCTAACGAGTAGTATGCCAATTTCGGCGGTCGCTTTCGACCTCGATTACACGCTCGCGGTCCCCGAGCGCGACCGCCAGACGCTGCTCGACGAGGCGACCGCGGCGGTCGGCGCGCCCCGTCTCTCCCGGGAGACGTATCTCGACGCCCATCGGCGTAACCTCACGAACGAGACGCGCGAAGCCATCTTCGCGGACCTCCTCGACGACGACGAGCCATCGCCCGCGGCGCTCGCCGACGCCTACCGCGAGACAATCGGCGACGCGCTCGTACCGGTCGAAGGGATCGAGGCACTCGTCGCGGGCCTCCGCGAATCCTACCGCGTGGGACTGCTCACTGACGGGCCGGTGCGCGCCCAGCGGGCGAAACTCGACGCGCTCGGCTGGACGGATCTATTCGACGCGGTCGTCGTCACCGGCACGCTTGCGGCCGGCAAACCCGACGAACGGGCCTTTCGGGCGGTCATCGACGAACTTTCGTCGACCGCCGCCGAAACCGTCTACGTCGGCGACCATCCCGACATCGACATCGCGGGCGCACACGCCGCGGGACTACGGACGGTTCAGGTCACCGACGGTGAGCCAGCCGAGGAGGCCGATGCGACGGTCGCACGGAGTGCGCTCGCGGCCGAGCTTCCGAGTCTCATCGAGAGCCTCTAATCGCCGAGTTCCGCGAGCGCGCGCTCTGTGGCCTCGTTCACCTCGACGCCTCGACGCCGGGCGTAGAGTACTGCGGCGGCCTCGATGGTGACGGCGAGCGATTGTTGAAGTTCGTTGATGTCGGCAACCGCCTCACGCTTGTCGATGCCCTCGGCGACGAGCGCATCGAGGACCTGCTCGAACGCCGAGCGCTGGCGCAGGAGGTCCTCGCTGGGCACGAACCCCTCGGGTATCGTCACGTCTGCGGGGTCGAAGGTGGGGACGAGCGTCTTCCCTGTTCGTTCGAGCAGTCCCTCACCGACGGCGACGTCGGCTAGCCGGGTCGCCTGCTCGGGCGAGAACCAATCCCTGTCGAGCGAGAGCGCGACGACGAACTCGCTCTCTGCCAGTTCACCCTCGCCGCGGCCCTGGAACGGTGCGGCGACGGCGCTGCGAAGGCTCACGACGGAGGCGCGAGTGGCGTCGTGCTAAATCCATCGATGGGGTATCGAGCGATTCAAGTAGCGCGCTCGCCCGCCTTCGAGTATGAAAGACCAGGGACGAGCGCTCAAAAAGCGCACCGGCGGGCGACGACGACGCACGCGGAAGAAGCGCAAACACCAGCTCGGCCGCGAACCGACCGAGACCCGCGTCGGCGACCCGGTGTTGAAGACCGTCGATACGCGCGGCAACACGCGGACGGTCCGGGCGATTGCGACCGACCACGCAAGCGTTGCCGTCGACGGCGAGACGAGACACGCCGACATCGAGGGTGTCGCCGAGAACCCCGCAAACCCGAACTACGTCCGGCGGAACATCATCACCAAGGGCGCGCTCATCGAGACCAGCGAGGGGACCGCCCGCGTCACCTCGCGGCCCGGTCAGGACGGACAGGTCAACGCCGTCCTCGAAGAGTAGCTGTTTTTGCGGTCGCGGCGGCGGCGGTTGCGGTGCGGTTCCTCGGTGGATGAAGGGCGAGACCGTGAGCGGAGCGAACGGTCGAGGGCTTCTGCGGTGCTGTGTGGTTTACGGAAGCGGGTGCGGAAGGTGTAGCATCCGCGAAC
>CAZJHA010000065.1:0-10309 GCA_964545755.1 uncultured Halobacteriales archaeon
GTGTACATTGAGATTGGCCGAATCAGGTCTTGAGAACAGTTCTGCACCACCGCCGGGACGGTCACCCCCGAACTCGTGACGCCAGTGATGGCCGAACTCGTGGGTGGTGACACCACTCTCTCGGCGACGGCGCTCGCGGTCATCGGTATCGGGTTCATCCCGCCAGTCGTCGTGGTACTCGTCGGCGGCATCGGTGTCTCGACGGTCCCGCTCGTCGAACAGCTGCTGGTTGCCGTCGTCGGGCCGATGCTCCTCGGGGTCGGCGTTCGTGCATGGCGGCCCGAGCGCGTCGGCCGATACGACGACTACTACCCATCCGTGTCGGCACTGATGGTGGTTCTCATCATCGGTGGCGTGACCGTGACTAACGCCGCCGTGATTCAATCGAACAGGACAGTATTGTTCGCCGTCGGTGCTGGTGTCGCTGCTCTCAATCTCCTCGGTTACGGGGTCGGCTGGCTCGGGACCGTCCACCGGCCCCGGAACGAACGAATCGGGGCCGCCTTCTCGGTCGGGATGCGGGACTTTGCGGTCACGGCCGCGCTCGTCGTTGCGGCGGGTCTGCCGCCGAGTGCCTCACTGCCCGCGGTCGTCTTCGGTATCGTTGAAATGGTCACGAGTGCCGGTCTCGCACGGTACTTCGCTCGTTGACGTCGCCGTGAAGATGTTCTCATGACGAACGGAACTCGTACCGCTTGCAAGAGGAGGCTTCGACGCTCCACTCCGAGTTCCGTAACGGCTATCATGTGACCCACACAGCGTTTCGTATGGCCGGGTTGCCGTCCCGTCGCTGGCTCGTCCGCGGGCTACTCGGGGTCGTCGTGCTCTCGTTGCTCCTCACCAGCGGCGTGCTGACACTTTCGTACGAGGAGCCGACGCTCAGAAGCGGCGTCACGACCACTGCTCCCGACAGCGAGACGGTCATCACCAGTCAGGGTTGGCACGCCCGCGGTCTGTCGCTGCCGAGTCGTCCCGCACGGCTCGTCTCGGTCGCCGAGAACGGGTCGGTGAACTGGATCTACGATGGAGCCGACAACCGGACGAACTGGTTTTACGACGTCGACCCGCTCGCCAACGGGAACCTGCTCGTGGTCAACCCCGTCCGAGGAACGACCATCGTCTACGAGTTCGACCCCGAGAGTCGAGAACGGGTCTGGACCGAACGCTTCGACAGTCCGGACATCCACGACATCGACCGCATCAGTAGCGATGAACTGCTCGTGGCGGGCATCAACTACGACACCGGCCAGCCAAGCAACGACAGCGTGTTCGTCTACAACCGGACGACTGAAACGGTGACATGGGAGTGGCAGTTCAAAAACCACTATCCGGTGACCGCCGGCGACGGCATCGAAACGAAGGACTGGACCCACGTCAACGACGTCGACGAGGTTCGTGGGGAGGAGTTCCTCGTCTCGGTGCGCAACATGGACCAAGTCATCGCCGTGAATCGCTCGACGAAGGACATCGAGCTGCGCCTCGGCAGCGATGGCAACCATTCGCGACTGTTCGAACAACACAACCCGACCTATCTCAAGGGCGAAAACGGCACGCCCACAGTGTTGGTGGCGGATTCGGAAAACGACCGCATCGTCGAGTACGCACGCACCGGTGGTCCCCCCGGCAACGGAAGTTGGGAGCGCACGTGGACGCTCTCGGGCGGACTGAACTGGCCGCGGGATGCCGACCGCCTGCCGAACGGCAACACCCTCGTCGTGGATTCGATGAATCACCGCGCCATCGAGGTCACACCCGAGGGAGAGGTCGTCTGGGAGATGCACGTGCCGTGGGCGACCTACGACGCCGAACGGGTGGCCCACGGCGACGAACCCGGCGGCCCGACCATCCGCGAACAGAACGCCACCGGCACCGTCGCGCTCCACGGCGGAAGTCGCGAGACGGCCCTGCCCCCGGTCCCGGCCGTCGTGGGTGGCGTGGTCACCGCGACGCCGCTGCCGAGCGAACTCACCGAACTCGCCGTGCGCTGGAAGCACGTCGTGCCGTGGCTCAAACCGACGTGGCTGCCGACGTGGGCCTTCTCGATGCTCGTCGTGAGCTTGCTCGTCCTGTTGAGCTGGGCAGCTGGCGAAGGCATCTATCAGCGCAGCCGCATCCGCCGGCGGTTCGTGCAGTCGGTCGGCACCGTCCGGGCTGGATTGCAACGCAACCGATAATCCCTCGCTCAGGTCGGATTCAAATCACCGAAAAAACATTTATCCCCCCGCTCACAGTAGGTCGGCCATGAGCAAATCCGACATCCAGGAGTGTGTCGACTGCGTCGCGCCGGCCGATGCGTTCGCACTCATCGGGAACGAGACTCGACTGGCCATCCTCGAAGCGCTCTGGCGGGCCGAGGAGGAACCCGTCCGCTTCTCCGCGCTCAACGAGATGGTCGGCATGCGCGACAGCGCGCAGTTCAACTACCATCTCGGAAAACTCACCGACCAGTACGTGCGGAAGACCGGTGAGGGATACGAACTCCGCACCGCTGGCGCGAAGGTCGTCAGCGCGGTGCTCGCGGGGTCGTTCACCGAACATCCCCGGCTCGAACCGTTCGCGACCGATGACGGCTGCACTCAGTGCGGGGAGCCGCTCGTCGCGAGCTACGATGAGGAGATGCTCGCGCTCGACTGTCCCGAGTGCGGCCGCGCCCACGGCGAATATTCCTTCCCGCCGGGCGGACTCAACGACCGCACAAATGAAGAAGTCCTCGAAGCGTTCGACCAGCGGGTGCGCCATCTCCACTGTCTCGCCAAGGACGGCGTCTGTCCCGAATGCAGCGGTCGGATGCAAACCACGATATCGCGGGAGGGCGAGTGCTGTCTGGGGGTCGGGCTTCGCGCCGATCACGTCTGCGAGCAGTGCAGCCACAGCCTCTGTTCGGCCATCGGCCTGAGTCTGCTCGACCGCTCGCCGGTCGTCGCCTTCCACCGCGACCACGGCATCGACCTCGGGGCGACGCCGTACTGGCAGCTCGACTGGTGTGTGAGCGACGACCACACGACTGTGCGCTCGACCGACCCGTGGGAACTCGAAATCGCCATCGACCTCGGCGACGAACGGCTCCGCGCCACCCTCGATGAGGACCTCTCACTGGTCGAGACCCGCCGCAGCGCGCTCTGAGCCCGGTTACTGAAATCGAATTCAGTAACGCACGTTACAAAAATGTATTTCAGATTATGCTTTTGGTGGCGTGGTCCCTCTCACTACATGTATGAGGGGACGAACGACGCGACACGGACGAGTCGAGCGGAACCGACGATTGAACGCGCGGGTGAGTCCCAGGGACGTGGCGGTCGTCTACGCGGCGATGGTGCTCGTGCCCGTACTCCTCTGGGTGGTCGCCAACCCGGTGCTCGGGGTGGGTCTCGCGGTACTCATGGGTGTGGGGTGTGTGATGGTGCAACTCGGACGGCGGGTCGTTCTGAGCCTGCTGCGGGCACGGCGGGCGACCTGAACATCCGGTCGGCCCTTCTGGTTCGAATCGGCTTTCCGGGACCGTTCACTCGAACGTCGGGGTGATTGACTCGCGGGCGTCCTCGAAGTGTGCTGCGGTGATGCGCACTTCGTCGGCGTGGGCTTTTGCCTCCTCGGGACTGTGCTCGCCGGCGACCTCGCGGATGGCAGCCATCGAGGCCGCCCGACAGAGCGCCTCGATGTCCGCCCCGGAATATCCCTCCGAATCGGCAGCGAGCGCGTCGAGGTCCACGTCCTCGGCGATGGGCTTTTCCTCGGTGTGGACGGCGAGAATCGCCCGCCGGGCGTCCTCGTCGGGAGCCGGCATTTCGATATGTGATTCGATGCGGCCCGGGCGAAGTAGTGCAGGATCGATGGCCTCTTTCCGATTGGTCGCCGCGAGCACCATCAGATTTGGATTCTCGGCCAGCCCGTCGATTTCGGTCAGCAGTTGGGAGACCACTCTCTCTGTCACCTCGTGGGTCTCGCCGCGCCCGCCCGCGACGGCGTCGATTTCGTCGAAGAAGACGATTGCCGGGGCGGCCTGCCGGGCGCGGGCGAACACTTCCCGGACGGCCTTCTCGGATTCGCCCACATATCGGTCGAGCAGTTCGGGACCCGCCACCGAGATGAAGTTGACGTCACTCTCGCCGGCGAGCGCGCGGGCGAGCAGCGTCTTTCCCGTACCGGGTGGCCCGTGGAGCAGGACGCCCGCTGGCGGGTCGGTCGCGGTCGCTTCGAACAGCGCGCCATACGAGAGCGGCCACTCGACGGCCTCGGTGAGCGTTGCCTTCGCGTCGTCCAGTCCACCGACGTCGTCGAAGCCCGCGTTCGGGGTCTCGGCGACGTACTCGCGCATCGCCGATGGGTCCACGGCGGCCATCGCTGTCTCGAAATCGGCGCGGGTGACTTCGAGCGTTTCGCGGTCGTCACGATGTCTGAGCGCGGCCATCGCCGCCTCGACCGCGAGCGATTCGAGGTCCGCGCCGACGAACCCGTGGGTGCGGGCGGCCAACCGGTCCAAGTCCACGTCCGCAGCGAGCGGCATCGAGCGGGTGTGGACGTCCAACACTTCGCGCCGGCCGGCCTCGCCGGGTGCGCCGATCTCGATCTCGCGGTCGAAGCGTCCACCACGACGCAGCGCGGGGTCGATGGCATCCACCCGGTTGGTCGCGCCGATGACGGCCACCTGCCCGCGGCTTTCGAGACCGTCCATCAGGGTGAGCAGCTGGGCGACCACGCGGGTCTCCATGTCGGCGTCGTCACCGCGCGCGCTCGCGATGGAATCGATCTCGTCGATGAACACCACCGCGGGCGCGTTCGCTTCGGCCCGGTCGAACGCCTCACGGAGCTTTTCTTCGGACTCGCCCTTGTACTTCGAGACGATTTCCGGCCCGGAAATCGTGGTGAAGTACGCATCGACCTCGCCAGCGACCGCCCGCGCGATGAGGGTCTTGCCCGTTCCCGGTGGCCCGTACAGCAGCACACCGGAGGGCGGGTCGATGCCGAGCTCTTGAAACAGTTCGGGTTCCGAGAGCGGCAGCTCTATCATCTCCCGGACTTGGTCGAGTTCGTCGTCCAGTCCGCCGATGTCCTCGTAGGTCACGCGTGCCGACCCTTCGCTCGCGTCGGTCGTTTCAGTGGTCGTCGCGGTCGATGCAGTCGCCGGCGCGACCGCCCCGTCGTCGGCACCGCCGCTGAGGCCGATGGTCGTCTCGTTCGTGATGCGGACGGTGCCCTCGGGCGTGGTCGATTCGATGGCGAGCGGTTCCGGACCGAGGCGCTCGATGCGGACCTGCTCGCCAGTCTTGATGGGGCGGTCGAGCAGCGCGCGCTTGAGGAGTCCCGCGAGTTTCTCGCTCGCGTCGAGCGTCTCGGGAACGTCGATGGTCACTCTGTCGGCCTCGGCCACCGAGACGGGCGACACCGTTACTGTGTCGCCGACGTTCACGCCGGCGTTCGTCCGCGTGTCGGCATCGATGCGCACCCGGTCGCCCGCGAGGTCCCCGCTTGCAGGCCAGACCTTCGCCACCGTGGCGTTTTCGTCCTCGATGACTACCGTGTCACCGCTCAACACGCCGAGTGCGTGGCGGGCAGTCTCGGGTAGGCGGGCGACGCCCCGGCCCGCATCCCGTTTCTGTGCGCCCTCAACGACGAGTTCGACGCCCTCGTTCCGACCGGCCATGATTCGAGATACGGACCGACCGCCTTCAGCGTTCCCACTGGGGGCAATGCCTTTAGGCTCCGATAGCCCAACGCCGGTATGGTGGTCGAAACCGAACGCGACGGCACGACGTGGTACGAGTGCGAACACTGTGGACTCATGTTCGACGCCACCGACGAGGCCGAACAACACGAGCAGACCTGCGACGCCGAGGAGCCGAGTTACCTCCAGTAAGCCGAACCGCCGACCGGGCCTCCCGGAGAACGTGGTCGAATACTACTACCCGAGACCGAACTGGCTGGCGATGGTGTTGAGCTGAATTTCGTCGGTTCCCTCGACGATGCGGAAGATGCGCGCCTCGTGCAGGCGGTCCATGAACGGGTTTTCCTCGGCCAGCCCACTGCTGCCATGGACCTGTACCACGTCGTCGGCGACCTCCCAGAAGGTGTTCGTGGCGAGCCACTTCAGCATCGACGACTCGGCGATTGCCGATTCACCCGCATCAAGCGCCCACGCACACCGCAGGCCGGCGGCGTCGGCGGCGTAGTTGTTCGCTCGCCCACGGGCGATCTTGTGCGAAATCGATTGGAACTCACCAATCGAGCGACCGAACGCCTCGCGGTCGCCGGCGAACTCGGTCGCCTGGTCGAGCAGCCACTCGGTGTGGCCGACCGCCTGCGCGCCGATTTCGAGGCGACCGAGACCGAGAAATCCCATCGCGTCGTAAAACGCCGAATCGACCGTTCCGAGCACTCTGTCCTCCGGAACCCGTACGTCGTCGAAGCGGAGTTCGGCTTGGCGACCCACGGCCCCGACGGCGTTGTTGAGCGCGCCGACCTCGTACTCGTCGGCCTCGACGATGAAACACGTGACGCCACCGTGGCGGCCCGCCTCCTCTTGGGATGTCGTCCGGGCGAACACCTGCACGAAGTCGGCATACGGCGCGTTCGTTATCCACTGTTTCGTGCCATTCAGCACCCACTCGTCGCCGTCCTTCTCGGCCGTGGTGGCCATGTTCGGCGAGTCCGAGCCGACACCCGGTTCGGTCTGGGCGAAGGCGGTCGTCTTGTCGGCGGCCATCGCCGGTTCAAGGTAGTTCTCGACCTGTTCGCCCTCGGCGGCGGCGAGCAGCGGTTTCGGACCCGCGGGACCGGCGAGCACCTCGTTTGCGAGCGGCACGCCCGACCCCGCGAGATGTCTGTTGGCCCGATACCACGTCACGGTCGAGACGCCCTCGCCGCCGACCTCCGCGGGCATGTTCATCGCGTAGTAGCCCGCCTCGGCGCTCCGTTTTCTGACCTCGCCGATGACGTCGAGCACCTCGTCGGTCAGCCGTCCGTCGGGTTCGTGGCCGAGCCGTGGGTTCGTGAGCGTCTCGCCCAACTCCTCGGCAATCGGTTCCACCTCCTGTGCGACGAACTCGTCGAGACTTCGCAGGATGAGTTCGGTTTCCTCGTCGGTTTCGAAGGAAACGCCGGATGGGGTCGCTGCTTCCTGTGCCATGTGTGTTCGAACCGTTCGGGGAGCAGTCACATAGTTCCTCGTCTCGATGGCGGCCCGGAAAATACTACTCGGGGCGCTCGTAGTCGGAGTCGAACAGTTGGGCCGACAGCGGTGCCGGGTCGCCCTCGGTGAGGTTGTATTCGGAGAGATCGGTGATGCCGGCCTCGCGGAGCACGTCCTCGTCGTAGACGGCGTTGCCGGTGAACTCGTCGTCGCGGCCGAGCAGTTCGAGCACGGTATCGGCGACGATTGCCGGCGAGCGCCAGTCGTCTTCGGTCCCCATCCCGAAGTACCGCGACGCCCGCGTGTCGATTATCGTCACGGGCCAGAAGCTGTTCGCGGCAACGTTCGTCCCCGACAGCTCGCTCGCAAGCGAGAGCGTCACGAACGTCATCCCCATCTTCGACCACGCATAGGCGGCTTTGCCGGGCGCGCGGTCCATCGCTACTGGCGGAGCGTTCGTCAGAATCCGTCCGCCACCGATGTCCTTGAGATGCGGGATGAACGCCCGGCTCGTGAGATACGTGCCCCGAACGTTCACGTCGGTCATCAAATCGAAGCGGTTCGCCGGCATCTCTTCGATATTGGCCATCTGGATGGCGCTCGCGTTGTTGATGACGATGTCGACCTCGCCGAAGACGTCGATGGCTTCGGCGGCGGCCGCCTCGACCGCCCCGGCGTCGCGCAGGTCCAACTGGATGGCGTGTGCGTCGACGCCGCGCTCCTCGCACTCGCCAGCGGTCTTGTGAATCGTGCCCTCGAGGTCGCTGTCGGTGTCGTCGACGGTCTTCCCCGTCGAGACGACGTTACAGCCCGCCTCGGCGAGCGCGAGCGCTATCTGCTTGCCGATGCCTCGCGTGGTTCCGGTGATGAACGCGGTGTGCCCGCTCAGATCCGGGTGTTCGAGCGCCATGCGCTGATTCTGTGGGGACGTCCCATAACGCTGGCTATGGATGACGAATCGTGATGGTTCGCCGCAGGCCATCTCGGGACTTATTGCACCCGCCACCCGAGAACGGGTATGGGACTCGAACGGTTCTCGCTCGAAAGTCGTGTGGCGCTCGTGACGGGGGCCAGCCGCGGCATCGGCGAGGCAATCGCCGTCGCGATGGCCGATGCAGGGGCATCGGTGGTGGCGCTCGCCCGCTCGGAGGAAGACCTCGAAGCGACCGTCGAGCGCATCGAAGCGGATGGTGGTGACGCCGTCGCCTGCACCGCGGACGTGACCGAGAGCGCCCACGTCGAGGCAGCGTTCGACCGCGCCGAAGAAGCGTTCGGTTCGGTGGATGTCCTCGTGAACAACGCGGGCACGAACCCGTATTTCGGGGCTGCCGAAGACCTCGATATCGACACGTGGGAGCACATCATGAACGTGAACGCGACCGGGGCCTTCCGGTGTGCCCGGGAGTTCGCCCGCCGCATCGACGAGCGCGATGGGACTGGAAGTCTCGTGAACGTCGCCAGCGTCGGCGGTGTCGTCGGGCTGCCCCATCAAGTGCCCTACACGGCGTCGAAGCACGCGCTGGTCGGTATGACGCGGACCCTCGCCATCGAGTGGGCACCCGACATCCGCGTCAACGCGCTCGCACCCGGCTACGTGAAGACTGCATTCACGAAGGGCGTTCGAGAGAACGAGAGCATCCACGAGGACCTCCTCGCGGAGATTCCACAGGACCGCTTCGCCGACCCCGAGGAGATCGCCGGCGCAGCGGTCTATCTCGCAAGCGACGCGGCCTCGTATGCGACCGGCGAGGTCCACGTCGTGGACGGTGGGTACGCGGCCCACTGACCGTCGAGTCCGTCCCGGGACGTAGTTATATGTGAATCGGTGTCGTACAGCACCCATGCGCGGACTCACGTTCGGCCATGTAGCGGAGGCAAACGCGCGGCGACATCCCGACGAGACCTGCCTCGTCATGAAATCCGAGACGGGCAGTGATTTACTCACCTTCGCCGCGTTCAACGAGCGCGCAGACCGGGTGGCGCACGCGCTCCGTGACCGGGGCGTCGGAGCTGGCGACCGGGTTGCGGTGTACATGCAGAACAACGTCGAGACGCTGGAGACGTACTACGGGGCGATGAAATGCGGCGCGCTCCCGGTGCCGGTCAACCATCGATTCAAGGACGAGGAAGTCGGGTACGTCCTCCGCGACAGCGAGGCGTGTCTCTGTGTCTTCGACAGTGAGGCCGCACCGACCGTCCGAGCGGTCCGAGAGGGTGACACACCGGTCGAGGAGTCCCTCTATGTCGGTGAGGATGTTCCCGAGTTCGCCGACGATTTCCGGACGGCCCGCGCGACCGCGTCGGGCGAGCGAATCGAGATAGTCGGTAGTTCCCATCGAGTCAGACATCAGCCATAACTGATGAGGTTAGATTCTCAGGAAGCGTCTGGATGAGTGTATGCAATTCCTGTATCATCCAGACACCGTTCTTACGGCGGCAGACCTCGAAACCTTAGCGGTTAGTCTCCTCGCGTGGTTACCCCTTCCAGGGGTCGAAGGCGACACCTTCGACCCCGAGGTCATCTGGCGAACCGTTACGCGCGCCTCCGTTGGGCAGAAATCGACCAAGGCCGTTACCGACAGTTCCCTCAAGACGTACTCCGACGACTACACTCTCACACAGCTCCACACCATCCCTGCCACGATCCTCGAAGAGATCGTCAACGACCTCCTCGCACAGCAGACCGCGATGATCCTCGGCCCACGACGGCCGAGGATCATCTGTCTCGACTTCGTCGACAACCGCTACCACGGCCATCCTTACAAGGAACTTGCCGAACTCTGCTCGACGACACCTCGCGATGGCACGACCAAGTGCCATCGCTACTGTGCAGCGTTCGTGTTGGCTCGCTCGAAGCCGCTCATCGTCGCGGTCACCGCGGTTCGCGGCGATGAATCGCGAGCTGACGCGGCCGAGCGCGTCCTTGGCCGCGTCGTTGCTCTTCCCTTCGATATCGCCTGTATCCTCGCCGATCGCGGCTTCTACCTCGAAGCCGCGATCCGGCGTTTCCAAGAGACGGCTCCGACGATTGTTCCGGTCGTCCGCCGCGGCGAACGTCTCGCCAAGGCACTGAAGACGAATATCTCCTACTGGAGTGAGTACGCGATGTACGAGGGAAGCGAGCGGGAACTCCGTTTCCCGCTCGCGGTCTGTGTCTCCTACCAGCAGGGCAAGCGCGGGAAG
>CAZJHA010000066.1:0-9830 GCA_964545755.1 uncultured Halobacteriales archaeon
CCCAGTCGAGTCACGAGAAGCCGGTCAGACTCGCCTGTAGTTCCCGGTCTGTCGCGCCCTCGTGAAGTTCGTAACCCACGAGGTCACGCATATCGACCGCGTAGGCCGTGGCTCGATGGTCGAGCACCAGCACCCGACCCTTGACGCCGCGGACGACACCACTCAAAAGCGTCTCGGCGACCGGTCGCCCGTCGAGGGCGAGTCCGTACTCGAAGACGAACTCCTCGCGGACATCGAACCCGGCGAGTAGCGTTTCCCATCGGCGTTCGTCGACTGTCTCGCCGAATCCACGGGTCTTCGTCGCGACGCGCACCCGCTCGGTGATGTCGTACTCCGTGGCAATCGCCGTTTCGCGCTCGCGGGCAATGCGGCCATCCGGAACGGTCTTGACGTGGGCTGCGCGGTCCGCGCCCTGCTCGCGCAGGCGGGTTTCGAGCCGTTCGAGTCTGGTGACGCCGACCTTGAACACTGCCGGCGCAAAGGCGGCGAGATAGATAGCATGCTCCTCGTCGGAATCGCGGTTGTTCGCCACCGCCCACGGCGTGGTGTGAATCTCGCAGTACGGCGCGCGCTCGCGCTCGCAGGCGACGTGTCCCTCGCCCTCTATCGTCCCGGCACAGTGGCGCTCACAGAGCGTGTAGGCGAGTTCGGTCCCGGGAGCGAGCGACTGCCGGCGCACAACCCCTCCCTCGGCGACCAGCAGGGCCGGTTCGTCGCTGCGATAGCCGACGACTTGCACACCGGCACTTGGCGACGGTAGGGCAAAACCCCACCGCCCTCGGCCCGCACGCTTTTTTCGGTGCTCGCTCGACACGCGGTATGGCACTCACTGGCAGCCTCGATACGGAGGTCGAAACCGACCGCGTTTCGTTCACCTTCACCGTCGAAAACGAGGGCGACGAGCCGGTAACGATCAGCTTTCGTGACGCCTGCACCGCGGACTTCGCCGTGCTCGACGACGGCGAGGAGCGCTGGCGATGGTCGCAGGGACGGATGTTCGCGCAGGCGCTGCAATCGGAATCCCTCGACCCCGGCGAAGCGGTGACCTACGAAGGCGAGTGGCAGGACCCGGAAGCGGGCACTCACACCGCAGTGGCGACGCTCGAAGCCGACAATCACGACTGTGAAGCCCGAACCGAGGTTTCGGTGTAAATCAGGTCAGCTCAGCGATGAGTTCGCGCGCTCCGCGCCGAACGGCCTCGTCGCTCGACAGTTCGGGCGACCAGCCGAGCGCGGCGAGTTTCTCGATGGAGAGGCGCATCCGTGGCACGTCGCCGGTCCAGCCGCGGTCGCCGCCGGTGTACTCGTATTCGGGATCGAGACCCATCTCGTCGGCCACGATGTCCGCGATGCCCGTCACCGAGGTCGTCGTTCGGGTCCCGAGATTGTAGGTGCTCATCGACTGGTCGGTGTGTTCGACAATATGCTGGATGGCCTCGACGCAATCGGAGACGTGGAGATACGACTTCTCTTGGCGGCCGTCGCCGAGAATCTCCAGTTTCTGTGGGTCGTCGGCGAGCTTTTCGATGAAGTCGGGAACGACGTTACCGCGCTGGTGCGGGCCGACGATATTGGCGAAGCGGAAGAGCCACACGGTGAAATCGTACGAGTGGCCGTACGTCGAGAGCAGTCCCTCGTCAGCGAGCTTGCTCGCGCCGTAGATGGAGATGGGTTCGAGCGGCGCGTAGTCCTCGGGGGTCGGCATCGGCGCTTCGCCATAGACCGTCGACGAGGAGGTGAACGCGACGTTCGAGACGCCGACTTCGTCCATTCGTTCGAGCACGTTGTAGGTCATCTCGGAGTTCTCCTCGAACAGTTTTCGCGGGTTCGCGTAGTTGGTATCGGTGTAGGCGGCGAAATGGAACACACAGTCGAGGTCCTCGGTGAGAACCCTCGCCACATCGTCGGAATCGGTCATATCGGCTTCGGCGAACGTCGCGCCGTCGGGAACCCGTTCGCGCGACCCTTTCGAGAGGTCGTCGGCGACCACGACTTCGTTCCCGTCGAGGAGCTGCGCCGCGAGATGCGAGCCGACGAGACCCGCCCCGCCGGTGACGAGTACGCGCTTGCCGGACAGTTGCATAGTTCGGGTGCCGATGCTCGGAGTATGTGTCTTCCGGTCCATACCTATCTTTCCGGGCTGGCCGGCGGTCGCGGGATTTATGCCCGCTGCACTGTGAAATCGACCAATGAAATCGAATCGGGAACGCTCCAGTTCGCCACACCTCGGCCGGCGACGGGCGTTGCTCGGCATGGGTGGTCTCGCCGCGAGCACGCTGGCCGGCTGTCTCGGCGGGGCATCGGGCGGTTCCGGCAGTCAGGGTGGCAATACGCTCCCGACGCCGGTGCAGGGCAATCCCGATGCGAACACGACCGTGACCGTCTTCGAGGACTTCGCGTGCCCGCACTGTCAGACATATAACCTGGAGGTGCTGCCGACCATCGCCTCCCAATACATCGACCCCGGGAACATTCGGTACGAGCATTACGATTTCCCGGTGGTCAACGAGACATCGTGGCGTGCGGCGAGCGCCGCCCGCGCGGTCCAGAAACGCGCCGACACGAAGCAGTTTTTCACGTACGCGAAGGCGCTCTACGAGAACCAATCTCGACTCGGTCCCGACACCTACGCCTCGCTGGCCAACGGCATGGACCTCAAAGGGGGGGCCGTCCGGAAAGCCGCCGAAAACCAGACCTACAGACCGACCGTCGAGGCGAACATGGCAACCGGGAAGGACCGTGGCGTGCGGGCTACGCCGACGATTTTCGTCGGTGATAGAACTGTGGAGGCGACCGTCGAGGCCATCAGTTCCGCCATCGAGTCGTCCTGATGCGCGGCGATCCGGGCCTCTCTGTGCTCAGACTCGGCCACCGTCCCGGCCGCGACGAGCGCATGAGCACCCACGTCGGGCTGACCGCCCGCGCGCTCGGTGCCGACCGGGTAGTGTTCGCCGGCAGCGCCGAGGGTCCCCGCGAGACCGTCGCCGATATCACTGACCGCTTCGGCGGCCCGTTCGAGGCCGAGGTGAGCGAGTCCTACCGCCCATTACTGGAGGATTTCGAGGGACGAGTCGTCCACCTCACGATGTACGGACTCCCGGTGCAGGACGTCGAGGGTGATATTCGAAGCGCCCATCGGACGGAACCGCTGCTCGTCGTCGTCGGGGCGGAGAAGGTTCCCTTCGACGTCTACGAGGCGGCCGATTACAACGTCGCCGTCACCAACCAGCCTCACTCGGAGGTCGCCTCGCTCGCGGTCTTTCTCGACAGGCTCCACGAGGGCCGCGAACTCGACCGCGAGTGGCACGGTGCGGACCGGCACGTGGTTCCCAAAGAGCGCGGCAAGCGCGTCGAGAGCGACGGACAGTGAACGATGGGTTTACACCGCTGGGTCGCCCGTATACGATAAATGGCGTTTGAGGAGCTTCTCGAAGACCCCGTCGTCCAAACCTATCTCCACGAACTCGTCGGCCCGCGTGGGATGCCCGTCGCCGCCGCGCCGCCCGACGGCGAGGTCACGGATGAAGAGCTCGCCGAGGAGTTGGACCTCGAACTCAACGACGTCCGGCGTGCGCTCTTCATCCTCTACGAGAACGACCTCGCGGACTACCGGCGGCTGCGCGACGAGGACTCGGGCTGGCTGACCTACCTCTGGACGCTCGAATACGGCTCCATCCCCGAAAATCTCCGCGAGGAGATGCACCGGCTGCTCGACGCGCTCGAAGACCGCCGCGAGTACGAGCGCAACCACGAGTTCTTCCTCTGTGAGGTCGATTCGATTCGCTTCGAGTTCGAGGAGGCCATGGAGTTCGGCTTCGAGTGCCCGCAGTGTGGCTCCGAGCTCGATGCGCTCGACAACGACCACCTCATCGAGGCGATGGACGAGCGTATCGACGACCTCCAGGCCGAACTCAACGTCGCCTGATGGTCGTCCTCGCAACCAAATGTTACGTCGAGGGTGACGCCCGCGAGCGCGCGCTCGATGGCCTTCGCTCGCTGGTCGACAACGCCATCGGCGACCTCACCGTCGAGTACGACATCGGTATCCGTCACGACGACTTCCCGAGCGTCACCGTCGAGGGCGAGGACGAGACCGTCGCCAGAAACGTCCTCGACGAGCAGTGGGGCACCATCACGTCGGATTTCGAGGCGGGTGAAACCTACACCGGGACGCTCGAATCGTGGGACGCATCGGGGTTCGTCCTCGACGCTGGCGAGGATATCCATGTGCCGAGCGCCGAACTCGGCCTCGGTCCGGGGACGCCCGAACAGGTCCGTACGCGCTTTGGACTCGTCCAGCACGTCCCCATGAAGTTCGTCTACGGCGAGCCACACCGGCTGGCTGACGCCGAGCGCGACCGGCTGTACGAGTGGTCGCGCGGGGCGGGTCGAGTGAACGCCAACAGCGCGACCCGCGGGGAAGTGCGGGCGACCGTCAACCGCGCGGGCCACGCCAACGACATCGTTACTGTGGAGCGGCTTGGACTCTTGGAACAGTCCGTTGTCTGTGGCGAGGGAACCGACCCGCCCGGACTGCTGTCGGCCATTGGAGGGTATCTCCCGGCCGAACTGCTCTGTGTCGTACCATGAACCGCAAGCGAGCGCTCGCCGGCCTCGTGCTGGTCGTCTTTCTCCTCCTCGCCGGCTGTTCGTCCGTTCTCGGGCCGGACCCGGTGGATGAACGGGCGCTCGCCGAAAACGAGAGCTACGACTGGGGAAGCGATGCGAACGCCTCCATCAACGTTACTGGTGGTGAGTACGAGGCCGTCTATCGCATCGACAACCGCTCACAGTTCGCCGTCCACAGCCGTGACGGTCTCGGTCGCGAGGGACCGCTCGCCATCTCGGCGCTCAAGTTCCGGTATCCGAACGGAACGGTCGTCGGGGCGGCCTCGCCGGCACTGAACGCGACCAATCGGGAGGAGCGGACGGTGATTTCCCTGCCCGCACGGAACGGCAAGCTCGCCTTCAGCGCGTCCGCACAGGGTAAGCGCTTTGCGACGCAGACGTTCGTCACGGGAACCTACGAGGTGACGATTCCGAAGGGGATGCGCGTCACCTACACGCCGCTCGCGCGCGTCTCGCCCGGCGACTACCGGACGACCCGCACCGACACCGGGCGGGTGCAGATTCGCTGGCCGGACGTCCAGAGCAACGCGGTCATCGTCCGGTACTACCTCGCGCGCGACCTGTACATCTTCGCCGCCGGGGCTGCCGTGCTCGTGGTGGTCGCGCTCGTCGGCGCGCTCTACTACCTCCGCCAGATTCGTGAACTGGAGCGCCGCCGCGAGCAGGCCGGGCCGGACGTCGATACCGGCGAGAACGACGGTCCCGGACTCTGAACGGCCGGCACGTGACGACGCTCTGTGGATGGCTGGTGTCGAGTCGCTCCTCGCTGTCGTCGGCTCCTACCCTTTCCACTTTATCGAACAGCCGCGCGAGGGCCGGAACTGCTGGTCGACCGGCACTCCTGCAAGTACCGACTCGATGGCTCCAGCCATCTCGAAGCCCGGCTCGCCGGACGGGGACTCGTCGGGTCCCTGGGCGTCGTCGAGACGACCGTGGTAGGCGAGCGAAAATCCGTCGTCATTTTCGAATAAGAACGGGTCGGGCGTACAGACCGCGCCGTAGGCCCGCGCGACGTCCTGTGATTCGTCGCGCAGGTAGGCGTCGTACTGGACAGTACTATCGGCGACGAGTTCCTGCATCCGTTCGAACGAGTCCTCGGGATACGCCTCGCTGTCGTTGGGGTTGATACCGACGACGGCCACGTCGTCGTAGGCCGCGGCAAGCCCGTTGAGCGCGTCGATTTTTGCCTGTGCGTACGGGCAGTGGTTGCAGGTGAACACGACGAGCAGCGCCCGATAGTCGTCGAAATCCGCGAGCGTGTACGTCTCGCCATCCATCCCAGGGAGTTCGAAATCGGGGGCCGGGTCGCCGCGGTCGGGGTCGCGCGTGGATTCTTCGAGGACCATACCCCTCTCACGGTCGGCCGGCGGATATGCCTTACCCGGTGGCGGTGAGATAGACGGCGAGGACGGCGAAGCCGACGCCAGCGACCTTCCGGGTGCTCAGCGATTCGCCGAGCGCGACGACGCCGATGAGCGAACTCGTGACGATGAACATGCCGAACACGGGAGTAACGACGCTCACCGGTCCGAGAGCGAGCGCGCGGTAGTACGCAAGAATCCCGACCGCGAGGGCGAGACCCGCCGCGTAGGCGTAGGGCGCTTTCGGGTGAGCGAGATAGGCGGTGACCGATTCGTCGGTGACGAACACGACGACGGCAGCCGCGACGACGAGGATGATGTTCGAGATGAAGACGGCGATGTTGCTCGGAATCGCGCTCGTCGCCACCTTCATCAGCGGTGCGACGAGCGTGTATGCGACGAGACCGAGCACTGCCCACAGGAGATAGTTCATATCCGAACGATAGCCGGCGGCTGTATAACCGTTCTGTCGATTCCTGTACGTCCCGGAGTGCGGACGGAGACAGGTTTTTCTCATTCCGGTGTCATTCGGGCACAACGAGAATGACCGAGGCGATTTCGGTGTTGGTGGTCGACGACGAACCGGCGGTCGCTGACCTCGCTGGCACGTATCTCGAACGCATCGAGGCGAGACTGACCGTCGTGATCGAGACGTCGGCAACGGCGGCGCTCGACCACATCGCGGACGCGGACATCGACTGTGTCGTCAGTGACTACCGGATGCCGGGCATGGACGGTCTCGAACTGCTCGAAACGGTGCGCGAGAGCCATCCAAACCTTCCCTTTATCCTCTTCACCGGCGAGGGTGGCGAGGGCGTCGCCAGCGACGCCATCTCGGCGGGCGTCACCGACTACCTCCCGAAAGGGACAGGGGGCGAGGGGTACGAACTACTCGCCAACCGTATCACCAACGCCGTCGAGAGCTATCGTGCCGAGCGCGCACTCGAACGCTCCGAGCGGAAGTACCGCTCGCTCATCGATGCCGCCCCGGACGCGGTGTTGGTGGCCGACGCCGATACTGGACGGATCGTCGAGACGAACGCCGCCGCCGAGGCGCTGCTCGACCGGCCGCGCGCGGACATCGTCGGAATGGACCAGACGGACCTCCATCCCGATGGAGAGAGGGAGCGCTATCGGAACCTCTTCGAGCAGCATATCGACGTGCCGGGGAACGACGTCGTTCGATTTCCCGACGACTCGGACGTCTTAGTGGTGACCGCCGACGGCGAGACGGTACCGGTCGAAATCCGGGCGCGCACCGTCGAAATCGGTGAGCGAACGCTCATCCACGGCGTGTTCAGGGACGTCTCCGCGCGCCGCGAGCGCGAGCGCGAACTCGGTGAGGAACGCGCGCTCACCGAGGCCATCTTCGAGGCGCTGCCGGACCCGGCGTACGCCGTCGACACTGACGGCGGGATGGTTCGCTGGAACGAGGAGTTCGCGTCGGTCGTCGGCTATACCGACGCCGAAATCGGGCGAATGAACTACCGCGAGTTCGTCCCCGACGAGGACCGCGAGCGCATCGACGACCGCATCGCGGACATCGTCGAGAGGGACGAGCACGCCGTCATCGAATCGGCACTCGTGACGAACGCCGGCGAGACCATCCCTCACGAGTTCAGCGCCGCACGCTGTGTGCAGGATGATGGCGCTTACGGCATCGTCGGCGTCGGGCACAACGTCAGCGAACACCAGCGACGCGAGCGGGTCGTCACGGCGCTCCACAAGGCGACCCGGCGGCTCGTCGCCGCCGAGGACAGGAAGGGAATCGCCGAGAGCATCACCGCGACCATCAAAGAGATCCTCGGCTTCCCAATCGCCGTGGTCCGTTTTCACGACGACGAACGGGACACGCTCGACGCCGCCGCCGTGACCGACGCGACGCGGGAACTGCTCGGCGACCGGTCGAGCTACGCGCGCGGCGAGGGGTTGCCGTGGCGGGCGTTCCGCGCCGGCGAGGCGGTCGTCGTCGGCGAGGGAGGCACACCTGGCGACGAGATTCCCATCCGTCATCGCCTGTACCTGCCGCTCGGGAGTCATGGGACGATTACGGTCGCCTCGCTCGACAAGCCGTTCGACGATACGACCATCAGGCTGGCGCGCGTGCTCGCGGCGAACGCGACGGCGGCACTCGACCGCCTCGAACGCGAGGGGCGGCTGCGACGGTACGGACGGATGCTCGATGCCGCCGGCGACATGATATACACGCTCGACCCGAACGGACGATTCAGGACGGTCAACGACACGCTCGTCGCCGAGACGGGCTACGCCCGCGACGAACTCCTCGGCGAGCACGTTTCGAGGCTGCTCGAAACCGAGGACGTCGCCATCGGGCAGTCGTTGATTCAACGGCTACTCGCCGACGGTGTCGATGCGGTCAGCGACTCCTACGAGGCGGCTATTCGAGTTGACGGTGGCGAAACCATCCCCTGTGAAATCCAGCTCACAGTACTGGAGACCGACGCCGGATTCGAGGGCACCGTCGGCGTCGTCAGGGACATCACGGCCTACAAGCGCCACGAACGGCTGCTCGAAGCGCTCCACGACGCCACCCGGGAGATGATGGCAGCCACCACACGGCAGACGGTCGCCGAGGTCGCCGTCACGACCGCCGAGGACGTCCTCGACATGGAGCTGAACGGCGTCTGGCTCCACGAGGGCGAGCAGCTCCGTCCGGTGGCGGTGTCGGATGCCAGCGAGGAACTGTTCGAATCGGCTCCGACCTACGATGGCGACGGGAGCCTCGCATGGGAGGCCTTCGAGTCCGGTGAGATGCAACACTACGACCGCGTCGACCGCGAGCCGAACGTTCATAACCCCGAAACACCGATCAGAAGCGAGCTACTGCTACCGCTTGGCGAGTACGGTGTCATAACTATCGGCGCGACCGAACCGGACGCGTTCGACGACCGCGACGTCTCGCTGGCGAAGTTGCTCGCGGCGAACACCGAGGCGGCGCTCGAACGTGCCGCACGCGAGCGCGACCTCGTCGGCGAGCGCGACCGCCTGACAGCCCTCTTCGAGAACGTTCCCGACGCGGCGCTGCGCTACGAACTCGTCGACGGCAGACCGATAACCCGGCGGGCGAACGCACGCTTCGAGACGGTCTTCGGCTACGACATCGAGGAGGTCCTCGGCGAGAACATCGACGAGTACATCCTTCCGCCGGACGGCGAGTCGGCGGTCGAGTCGCTCGACACGTCGCTCGCGCGTGGTCAGAGCCGTCAGATAGCCGTCAGACGGCGAACGGCCGACGGCGTACGGGATTTCCTGTTGCACGTCGCGCCGTTCAATCCCGGCGAGCGAAACGGTGGCTACGCCATCTATACGGATATCACCGACCAGAAGCGCCGCGAGCGCGACCTCGAACGCCAGAACGAACTCCTCGACGAGTTCGCGAGCGTCATCTCCCACGACCTCCGCAACCCGATGAGCGTCGCGCGCGGCCGGCTCGAACTCGCCGAGGCCGACCACCACTCCGAGCACCACGACGCGGCGCTGTGGGCCATCGACCGGATGGGCACGCTCATCGATGGCGTGCTCACGCTCGCTCGACAGGGACGAATCATCGACGACACCGAACCCGTCTCGCTTTCGGATGTCGCCGAGCGGGCGTGGCGGACGGTCGCCACCGACGACGCGACCATCGATATCGACGTTTCCGCAACGCTCGCGGGCGACTCCGATAGGCTGACACGACTGTTCGAGAACCTCTTTCGCAACGCTATCGACCACGCCGGCACGGACGTCCACGTCACCGTCGGCCCGACCGAAGCGGGGTTTTTCGTCGCCGACGACGGTCCCGGCATCCCCGAGGCCGAGCGCGAGCGGGTGTTCGAA
>CAZJHA010000067.1:0-9658 GCA_964545755.1 uncultured Halobacteriales archaeon
AGCGCCACGCCGGCGCGTTCCTTCTCCTCGGGAGCGACTTCGATGACGTTTCGTTCCTCGCCATCGCAAAGCCCGTCGAGCACCCACGTCAGGTAGTTGGGGTCGATCTGGCGCATCGCGTTGCAGTCCATGCACGCGTCGCCACACAGCGGGACGACCTCGACGTTGGGATGCCACCGCGCGAGGTGGTTCGCCAAGTGAATCTCGGTCCCGATGGCCCACGTCTCGCCCGATTCGGCGTTTGCTACTGTGTCGGTGATGGTGCTCGTCGACCCCACGACGTCGGCAGCCTCGACGACCTCGCGCCGGCACTCGGGGTGGACGACCACGTTTGCGTCGGGGTACTCGTTACGGACCTGTGCGACGTGGTCCTCGCGGAAGCGTTCGTGAACTTGACAGTATCCTTCCCAGAGCACGATGTCGGCATCGGCGACTTCCGTGGCGTCCTTCCCTTCGGGGTCCCACGGATCCCAGACCGCAGTGCTGTCTTCCATACCGAGCCTGTGGGCGGTGTTCTCGCCGAGGTGTTTGTCCGGCAGGAAGAGCACCTTGTCGCCGCGCTCGAAGGCCCACTCGAAGGCGCGGTGGGCGTTCGAGGACGTACACACCAGTCCACCCTGCTCGGCACAGAACGCCTTCAGGTCGGCATATGAGTTCATGTACGTCACCGGGATGATGGTCTCGTCGGGCGCAGAGTTCGTAATTTCCTCCCATGCGGTATCGACTTGGAGGGCTTCGGCCATTCCAGCCATCGGGCAGGAAGCCTCCATCGACGGCAACAACACAGTTTGAGCGTCGTCAGTGATGATGTCCGCCGATTCGGCCATGAACGTCACGCCACAGAAGACGACGTACTCCGCATCCGATTCGGCGGCGCGCTTCGAGAGCGCGTACGAGTCACCGATGAAATCGGCATGTTCGACGATTTCCTGCCGCTGGTAGTTGTGGCCGAGCACCAGCACGTTGTCGCCCAGCTCGTCGCGGGCCGCGTCGATGCGTTCTGACCGCTCTCGCTCCGACAGTTCGCGGTACTGTGACGGAAGCTCCTCCAAATTATCATATTTGAAGAGACTGAGCTCCGTTTCGAGGCCTGTAGTTTCGAGTTCTGGCATGGTTCCTATTCTCCGTCAGTACTAGCCACCAGTATCCAGCTTTGAAAAAATTTCCTTTTCAAAACTGCGCTCAGTTCAGTCTGGGCTATTGTGATGTTCGTCGAAAGCGAAAACCGTGAGGGTCGGCGGTCAGCGCGCGTCGTGGACGATGTCGCCATCGACGACCGTCATCGCCACGTCGATGTCGGCAATATCGGATGTCTCCCACGGGGAGCGTTCGAGGACGACGAAATCCGCCTTTTTGCCCGGCTCGATGGTTCCGAGCCGGTGTTCGTCGAAGCCGGCGTACGCCGTGCCCGACGTGTACGCACGCAGCGCCTCGGCCACCGAGAGCCGCTGACTCTCGACGGATGCGTTCACAATTTGATGAATACCGAAGAGCGGGTCGAGAGGCATGCAGTCGCTACCGAAGGCAAGCGCGACGCCGGCGTCGAGTAACTCCCGGAAGGGATTCGAGCGCACTCGTCGTTCGGTGCCGAGGCGGCTGTCGTAGAGTCCGTTCTCCCCTGTCCACTTCAGGAAGTTCGGCTGAACCGACGCCACTACACCCATGTCGGCGAGGCGCTCGATTGCGCTCTCGGAGGGGAGTTCGGCGTGTTCGATGCGGTGGCGTGCCGCGCCCGCATCGGTTTGCTCGTAGACGTCGAGCACCGCGTCGATGGCCGCGTCGCCGATGGCGTGAGCGGTCATCTGGAAATCGGCATCGTCGACCCGCTCCGTGAGGTCATCGAGTTCGGCGAGCGAGACGACCCACTGGCCCGTCTCGTCGGGCGCGTCGGCATAGGGTTCAGTGAGCTTCGCCGTTCGTCCGCCGAAACTCCCATCTGTAAAGGTCTTGATGGCCCCCGTACGGACGAACTCGCTGCCGTGGTTGGTCGCCAGTCCGGTCTCGCGGAGTGCGTCGAGGTGGTCCGACCAGTAGTTCAGACGCACGCGCAGCGCGAGTTTCCCCTCCACGTCGAGGTCGCGGTAGACCCGTGGCGCGTGTGAGCGCCGAACCATGTCGTGGACGCCCGTGATGCCGCGTTCGTGGGCGTGCTCTTGGGCCGCAAGCAGCATCTCACGCGTTTCCTCGCGGTCGGGTGCGATGATTTCCCGAATCGGTTCGAGGGCGTCCTCGACGACCACTCCTGTGGGAGTGCCACCCTCAGTCCGTACGTCCGCATCGGGCATCCGTTCGCCGAGTCGGTCGAGCACCACGCCGTTGACGCCGGCGGTGTGCATGTCCTCGCGGACGGCGACCACCGGCCGCTCGGTGTTCACGTCGTCCAAATCCGCTCGGTCGAGATAGCGCGATTCGTCCCAGTCGCTCTCGTCGTAGCCGTAGCCAAGAACCCACTCGCGGTCGGTCTCGTTCGCGCGCTCGATGAGGATTGAAACCGCCTCGGCGGGCGAATCGGCGTCGGAGAGGTCGGCATGGACGAGGCGCTTGCCGACCGCCGTCATGTGAGTGTGGGCGTCGATGAACCCCGGTAGGACGACGCGGCCCGCGAGGTCCACAGTGGTTGTCTCGACGCCGTCGAGGAAGTCGGTTTCGTAGGCCGAGTCCACGCGGACGACCTCGCCGTCGCGCACCGCGAGCGCTTCGGCAGTCTCGTCGGGGTCGGCGAGGGTGTGGACCTCCGCATTGGTGAGCACGAGGTCCGCCGGGTCGGTCATGGCTTCGAGAGGCACGGCCGGCGCGAAAACGCTTCGGGATAGCGGAACTGGTTAGAGCCACCCCGCCGAGGGATGAGCCATGAGCGACGCCACGGACCTCGCCGAGCGCGTCCGCGAGGACGACCTTCGACTCCACGACCTAGAAGACCACGCCGACGCCGACACCGCCGCCGACGCACGCCGCCGATTTATCGAGGACGAAACGGGTGCGACCCTCGATACGGTCGGCGCGTACGGCATCGACGCCGCCGACGCCGACCCGAACATCGAGAACATGATTGGCACAGTACAGGTTCCGATGGGCGTTGCCGGCCCGCTCCCGGTGGCCGGCGGGCACGAGGAGGGTAGGGTATACTTGCCGCTTGCGACCACCGAGGGCGCACTCGTCGCCTCGGTCAACCGCGGCTGTGGGGTGATTCGGGCGGCCGACGGCACGAACGCCAGAGTCACGAAACGCGCGATGACGCGCGCGCCGGTCTTCCGCGTGGCCGATGTTGTTGAAAGCGAGGCGGTCGTCGAGTGGGTACGGGACAACCGCGACGCGCTCGCCGCGGCCGCCGAATCGACGACGAGCCACGGCGAGCTCGTCGAAGTCACACCCTACGCGGTCGGCGATTCCGTCTTCCTCAGGTTCGGCTACGACACGAAAGACGCGATGGGGATGAACATGGCGACCATCGCCACCGGCGAGGCTTGCGGAGTAGTGGAAGAACAGACGCCGGCCGAACTCGTCGCGCTGTCTGGCAATCTTTGTACGGACAAGAAACCCGCCGCGATGAACGCCATCGAGGGACGGGGGAGAAGCGTCACTGCCGACGTGCGGATTCCAAACGACGTGGTCGAGGAGCGCCTGCACGCCACACCCGAAGCGATTGCCGAAATCAACACACGAAAGAACCTCGTCGGATCGGCCAAGGCAGGGAGTCTGGGTTTCAACGCACAGGCCGCGAACGTCGTCGCTGCCGCCTTCCTCGCCACCGGACAGGACGCCGCGCAGGTCGTCGAGGGGGCCAACGCCATCACGACCGTGGAGACCCGCGAGGACGAGCTGTACGCGAGCGTCTCGCTCGCCAGTCTCGAAGTCGGGACCGTGGGAGGGGGAACGAAACTCCCCACTCAGTCCGAGGCGCTCTCGATGCTCGGCCTGTGGGGCGGGGGCGACCCACCGGGCGCGAACGCCGACCGCCTCGCCGAGGTCATCGCTGCGGGCGCGCTCGCGGGCGAACTCTCCCTGCTGGGTGCGCTCGCCTCTCGACATCTGTCGAGTGCACACGAAGAACTCGGCCGGTAGGCTACGCGCTCGATGTGGCTCGGCTATCCACGAGCGCGCCGCCAAGGATGTAGATTATGATGCCAACGAAAATACAAGCGAGACTAATCATGAGTGAAGCCTGTTCTCCGATGATTGGCTGTCCGGCCCTTGTGAGAAAACCAGCAGTTAGAATGGACAGTCCGAGTGCGCGAACCAACTCGTTCTCTGAGAGCATGATGAGGGCCAGCGAGGAGATAAACGTCGCCATGTAAAGCATCTGGAATTGACCTACCGGAATACCGAACACTCGTTCCGGAACGGTGATGTTGAGCACGATGAGTCCGAAGATAGCAACAGCACTGACTGCCCACCACAGACTCGGCATACCGTCATCGGCCATGCCGGCTCGTTTGCGAGCAGCGGGCAAATTCGTTTCGCTCACACTACTGGTTCAGTTTAGCATCCGCAGACCGCTTCGGCACGCACATAAACCGCGAGCGAGAACACGACGTATGACAGACATCGAGCGCGTCGTCGTCGACCCGGACATGGTCGTCACGGCACTCCAGCAGAAGTACGTCGAATCGATTCCCGGCGAGCCGGCGATTCGGGTCATGTCGGACGGCGAGGCGGAGATAATCGTCTACGACGAGGGATTCGAACAGCCCGCCGAAGGCGTCTCGCTCAAACCCGAGCGGTTTGTCGGCGACCTCGACCTGCCCGACCCCGACGCGGATTTGGACGACGAGGAGATCGAGAAACTCGCCGAGCGCCTTGGCTCGGAAGTCCGCCCGGAACTCGTTGAGGAAATCGACCTGAACGCCGACCGTGAGGGCGACGAACATGTGGTGCCGGTCGAATACCCCAAAAACGACCCGTAGCTACTCGTAGCGAAGGCGTCGACAGGGTCGACGCTGACCGCAGCGACGATGCAGGAATGGTCGTCTGGACCACCGGAACACTCCAGTGCGGTCGTGACTGAGGACTCGACCGGGGGCGGTCGCGCTCGTCGAAACGGTCGAGTGAGACTCAGAGCGAGCGATACCGGCCTCGGTGCTCGCTCACCTCACCCCGCCGAACGAGTCTTTCGAGTGTACGTTCGGTGAACTCTGCCGGAACGTCGCGTTTGCGTGCGTAGGTAATGACTTCGTCTTCGGTCGGTGTATCGAGTTCGCTGAGTGCTTCGCGGACAACATCGATTCGGCTTTGGCTCTCGGTCGTGCGCTCGCCCGCCTCGCGGACGCGCTCGGCGTCGAGACCCGCCCGTTCGAGATATTCGTCATCAGTCATCCCGCCCGCTTTGGCCCGGGATTCGAGTTCGGCGAACGAATCCAGTTCGTCGGGT
The DNA here is from genome assembly GCA_964545755.1 of uncultured Halobacteriales archaeon. Taxonomy (GTDB): domain Archaea; phylum Halobacteriota; class Halobacteria; order Halobacteriales; family Halococcaceae; genus Halococcus. Next base: position 5,369 of record CAZJHA010000067.1, read on the forward strand.
GCGTGCTCGCTCTGCCCTGTGAGCAGCGCGGTGCGGGCCTCGCGGGCGGCGTCGGCGGCGTCGGTCTCGGCGAACTTTTTGAGAGTATCGAAGCGATGGCGCTTTCGACAGGAAGGACAGGTCGTCGTCTCTGGATGGCCCTCGACGACCCAGAAGCTCCCGCAGTCGCCGCAACCGACCACCGCGTACATGGCTCGATGTGGGGTTCGAATCCTGTTGAACCTTTAGGTGGCCTCGGCGCGTGAGCAGGGCATGGACGCAATCGGCACCGACGACCGCGAGACGACCGAGGCCGTCACGGGAGTTCACCTCGCCATGCTGGCCAGCGGCGAGGCAATGAACGTCCAACGGTTCGAGATCGAACCCGGAGCCACTGTCCCGACACACAGCCATCCCCACGAACAGGCCGGCTATCTCGTCACCGGAACCCTGACCTTCCTCCTCGACGGCGAGGAGCACGAACTCGGCGCGGGCGATAGCTATGTGATTCCCGGCGGGGAGTCCCACGGCGTCGAAAACCGGGGAAACGAGACCGTTCGCGGTATCGACGTTTTCAGTCCGCCGCGAGAGAACCCCGACTGGGCGGACTGAGAGACGACAGCCGAACGAAACGATTATGATTTTTGTTTTCGACCGAGGAGTATGAACCGAACGCTCAGGCGTACCGGGACAGGGATTGTCCTCGCGCTCTATTTCGTCTGGTTGCTTGCGGTCGTTGCCCTACTTATCACTCGTTTCACACCTGGTCCGGTTCCCACAGCCGTCGATTGGGTCGTCGTTGCGGGAACGGTGGTGGCGTTCGTTCTCGGGCTCGCACGAATCATCTACCGAACGCCGCAGTACGTCGAAAAAGTCCGTGGATGGCTGTCGTATCTCTAGGCGTTGTCTTCGATGCTGTCGACGACGACGTCGGCGAACTCGCTGGTGGAGAGTTTCTCGCCGCCCTCGATCTGTCTGTGGATGTCGTAGGTGACTTTCTTCGAGGAGATGGCCTCTTCGACGCCGTCGTAGATCAGGTCGGCGGCGTCGGTCCAGCCGAGCTGGTCGAGCATAATCCGTCCCGAGAGGATCATCGCGGTCGGGTTGACCTTGTCCTGACCGGCGTATTTCGGCGCGCTGCCGTGGACGGGTTCGGCGAGAAGGCGGCCGTCGCCGATGTTCGCGCCGGGGGCGATGCCCAACCCACCGATCTGTGCGCCGGCGGCGTCGGAGAGGTAATCACCATTGAGGTTCGGCATGGCGAGGACGCTGTATTCGTCCGTCCGGGTGAGGATCTGCTGGAGCATGTTGTCGGCGATACGGTCGTTGACCACCACGTCGGCGTCGGGTGCTTCGCCGTCGCGCTCGTCCCAGAGGGTGTCCTCGGTGATGACGTTGTCGTCGTACTCCTCGCGGGCGACCTCGTAGCCCCAGTCCCGGAAGGTGCCCTCGGTAAACTTCATGATGTTGCCCTTGTGGACCAGAGTCACGGACTCGCGGTCGTTTGCGAGCGCGTAGTCGATAGCCTGACGGACGAGACGCTTGGTGCCGAACTCCGAGATGGGTTTGATGCCGATGCCCACGGGTCCATCGTGAATCGACTCGGTGAAGCCCATCTCCTCCTCGACGAACTCCCGGACCCGCTCTGCGTCGTCGCTGCCGGCCTCCCACTCGATGCCCGCATAGACGTCCTCGGTGTTCTCCCGGAAGTTGACCATGTCCATCGCGTCGGGGTCCTTGACTGGTGAGGGTACTCCCTCGATGTGGTAGGTCGGCCGCATATTCGTATAGAGGTCGAGGCGTTTGCGCAGCGCGACGTTGAGGCTGCGATAGCCCGCGCCGACGGGCGTCGTTAGCGGTCCCTTGATACCGACTTTGAACTCCCGCAGCGCGTCGAGCGTGTCGTCGGGTAGGTTCTCATCGTACTGCTCGCGGGCGGACTCGCCGGCGTAGATCCGCATCCAGTGAATCTCCTTTCCTACTGCTTCGGCGGCCGCACCGAGTACCCGCTGGGCGGCCGGGGCGACGTCGACACCGATGCCGTCGCCGTGGATGATGGGGACGATTGGGTCGTCCGGAACGGCGAGTTCACCGTCGTCGCTGGTTATCTGTTCACCCGCACTCGGAACCTCAACCCGTTCATAAGACATACCCGAAGTTCGCCCGGCCGCGCTAAAAGGCCTGTCTTTCGCAAACGACCATTGACGGAGCCGTTCGAGAGGGTTATGCCGATTGCTGTCGCAGCACCGCCATGCAGCTCATCGTTCACGGCGGTGCTGGCGACGAGCCAGACCACCCCGGAAAACGACAGGCGGTCCTCGATGAAGCCGCCGCGAGCGGTGTGGACGCGGCGACGCCGGTCGAAGCGGTCGTCGACGCAATCGAAGTCCTCGAATCCGACCGGCGATTCAACGCCGGCGTCGGCGGGGCGATTCAATCGGATGGAATCGTCAGAACCGACGCCGGAATGATGACCGACGAGCGCAGGGTGGGCGCGGCCTGTTCGATGCCCGGCGTCCGCCACGCCGTCGGCGTCGCTCGCCACGTCATGGCGGACACTCCACACGTCCTCGTTTCGGGCGAGCACGCCGTCTCGCTCGCTTCGGGGTTCGATATCGGACGAGAAGACCTCACGACCGAGCGGACGCGCGAGCGCTTTGCGGATATCGATTCACCTGAAACGACGGACGTTCGGGAGCGCATCGAGTGGGTGCGCGAGCACTTTTCGGGGGCGGACACGGTCGGTGCGGTCGCCGTCGAGGACGGAAGCGTCGCGGCCGCGACCTCGACCGGCGGGCGGTGGTACGCCCTCGCCGGGCGGGTCGGCGACGTGCCACAAGTAGGCTGTGGCTTCTACGCTTCGCCGACGGGCGGCGCGAGCGCGACCGGTGCTGGCGAGGACATCGCGCGGGCGACGCTCGCCCGCGAGGCGGTACGGCGGCTCGAAGCCGGCGAGCATCCCGCGGATGCCGCGGCGAACGCTATCGACGAGTTCGAGGAACTGACGAGTTCCACGGCTGGCATCATCGTTCTCGACGAAACGGGACGGGTGGGCAGCGCGTACAACTCAGCGGTGATGCAGACGAGCAGCGATTCCTGAGAGCGGCAGACCTTTGACTCGAACACACCATCCGACTGTATGAGCGACGTGGACCTCTCCGAGGAGCAGTACGAAAAGTGTCGCGAGGCAGGCGAAATCCTCGCACAGGTGCGCGAGGAGGCCGCCGAGCGCGTCGAGGTCGGCGAGAGCCATCTGGAGACAGCGGAGTGGGCCGAAGAGCGCACACGAGAGCTGGGCGGCGAGCCAGCCTTCCCGGTGAATATCTCCATCGACGAGGAGGCCGCCCACGCGACGCCGAGCATTGACGACGAATCGACCTTCGGCGAGGAGATGGTGAACCTGGACATCGGCGTCCACGTCGATGGCTGGCTCGCCGATACGGCGATTACCGTCGACCTCTCGGACAACCCCGACCTCGCCGAAGCGCCCGAAGCAGCACTGGATGCCGCACTTGAACTCGTCGAGGCGGGCGTCAGTACGGGCGACATCGGCGCGCGTATCGAGGAGGTTATCGACGACTACGGCTACAATCCGGTGGTGAATCTCACCGGTCACGGTCTCGCCCAGTGGGAACAGCACACGCCCCCAAACATCCCGAATCGCGCGGTGAGCCAGAGCGTCGAACTCGAAGCCGGCGACGTGGTCGCCATCGAGCCGTTCGCAACCGATGGCAGCGGCAAGGTCGGCGAGGGCAACGAGACCGAAATCTTTGCGCTCGAACACGAGCGCTCGGTCAGAAATCGTGACGCCCGCGAGGCGCTCGACCAGATAACCGAGCAGTTCCGCACCCTCCCGTTCGCTACCCGCTGGCTCGACGTCGACAGGCCGGAGGTGGCGCTGCGCCGGCTCGAACGACAGAACGTCGTTCACAGCTACCCCGTACTCAAGGAGGACGCGGGAAATCTCGTTAGTCAGAAAGAACACACCGTCATCGTCACCGAGGACGGCTGTGAAGTGACGACCCAGCGCTGAGGCGGTGATTGCGGTTGGCAGCCTGGCGGTGCGGCCAATGCGGTTGCGATGGCTGACGGTTGCGGTCCCTCGGCGGATGAAGGACGAACGACCGGAGGGGATGAGGGCTTCTGTGGTGCGGTGCTGTGTGGGAAGCGTCAGTATCCGTGCGAGTGAAATGAGCGGGAGTTTTTAGCGTAGCTTTTTGCGAGGAGCGGTGCGCTCGCTCCGCTCGCGCACCTGACGAAGTAAAAAGGTACTATTTGAGCCGTTCCTGCAGGAAGGAGGGATGGGCGGCG